>NZ_JAFKIC010000230.1 GCF_017306585.1 Mesorhizobium sp.
TGACCGGCATCTACACTTGGGACAGCGAGCAGCATCTGGCGGAAGGCTTTAGGACACTGCGCCTTCCGGTAGGGCTAAAGCGTGTCGCATGATATTCATGATCGGTTCGACCTTAGCGTACGATTTTCAGCAGTTCTTGTTCCGACCCCTTCAAGTCCCGCAAGCTCAAGCCATAGGCCAGATACCAGCAAACACACAGCAAGATCACTGACTGGTCGAAATGACGCCCTTTGAACATGAAAACAATCTCCGCAATGGGGGACAATCTCATGTCAGCCGTACGTTACCGGAAAGTTTGCAACGGAACCCATCCTCCTGCGTCCCAATTCAGCCGTTGCAACAAAACCCGAGTGTGATCAAGTCCGACTCTGCTTGCGGAAGACATCGAGACTGACGGCGGCGATAATCACGATGCCGATCGCCAGGATCTGGTAGTAGGAGGAAATGCCCAGCATGTTCATTGCGTTGGTCATCGTGCCAAGGACCAGAACCCCATAAAGGACATGGCGCATCCCACCGGCGCCGCCGGTGAGCAGCACTCCGCCGAGGACAACCGCAGCGATCGACTGGAGCGTCAGGCCAGGCTGGGCGACCGGAGCGGCCGCGCTGACCCAGGCCGTCATCACGATGGCCGCTACGCCGCCCATGACACCGGCGAAGGCATAGACGAGCATCGTGACGAGAGGAACATTGATCCCCGATTTGAACGCCGCGCTCTGGTTCGAGCCGACCGCATACACGTAGCGGCCGAAGACCGTGAAGCGCAACAGGAAGGCGCCGAGAGCCAGCATGGCTAGCGCGACAAGGAAACTCGTGTTGATTCCGAGAATACGGCCGAACCCGATGGTCGAGGTCAGTTCGCCCGGCACCGCGTAGAGCGGCACGCCATTCGACAGGATCAGGGCGATCGCCTCAGCGATCGATGCGATCCCGAGCGTCACGATCAGCGGCGAGGCACGCAAACGGCTGATAATCAAGCCGTTCAAGAGCCCGGCCAACCCGCCGACCAGGATCATGCAAGCCAAGCCACCGGCAAGACCGACATGCGGAACGGCGAGGATGCCGGCCACGCCCGACAGGGCCATGACTGCGGCAATCGACAGGTCCAGCCCGCCTGCGATAACGGTGAAGGCTTGACCGACCGCGATGATTGTCAGGGGGGCTATCTGGACGGCCAGGTTCCGCAGATTCGCCACGCTCAGGAAGCGCGGCTCGACCAACGCCACGATGCCGGCAAAGACGGCGATGAAGACAGGCATGGCAATTTCCGTACCAACCAGCCTTGCTTTCGTTTTGTATTTATCTTTCATGATCCCGCTCAATTTGTCCCATGATGGGGCCGGCATAGGGTTGATTGTTGCAAGAACAGCCTGCACCCGCACCGGACACCGCGCGCACTTGCCGATCCGGGCGCGGGTCGGCAGTGGATCCAGGCTGCTTAGCCGGGACTTCCGAGGATGGCTCTTACGATGGCGCCCTCGTCGGCACGGGTGGGGCCGACCCAGCGGCCGGCAATTTTCCCCTGATACATCGCGTAGATCGAGTCGCAGACGGCGATGGTTTCCAGCATGTCGCTCGACACGAAAAGGATGCTAAGCCCGTCGCGGGCTGAGCGCTCGAGCAGGGCCTCGTGGATCTGGTGTTTGGTCTCGATATCGACCCCGGCAGTCGGATCCTCCAGAA
The DNA here is from genome assembly GCF_017306585.1 of Mesorhizobium sp. Taxonomy (GTDB): domain Bacteria; phylum Pseudomonadota; class Alphaproteobacteria; order Rhizobiales; family Rhizobiaceae; genus Mesorhizobium. Next base: position 1,684 of record NZ_JAFKIC010000230.1, read on the forward strand.
CGACGAGATGGGCGTCGTTGGAGAGCACGCGCGCCAGCATGACCTTCTGCTGATTGCCACCGCTGAGCGACAGAATGCTGTCATCGTGGTGGTGGAACTTCGTCGCAAACCGCCGTAACTGGTCCACGGCCCACAAAACCTCCTTGGGCAGCGCGAGCACGCCCCCGGTCGAGAAATTGCCCAGGCGCGAAATGGTGAGATTTTCGCGGATTGAGCGCGTCGGAAGCACCAGGTTCGCCGCCCGGCCCGAGGGCAGATAGGCAACGCCGCGTTCTAGCGCCTCGGCCGGGCTGCGCACGGCAAAGGGGTTGCCCTCCAAGAGAACTTGCTGCGGTCCGATGCGGCGCAGGCCGACCAGCGCTTCGGCAATATCCTCGCGCCCGCAGCCGACGATCCCGTAAAGGCCAACGATTTCGCCCCGATGCACGGTGATGGTGCCTTCCGATCCGTCGATCATGGGCAGGCCGCGGATTTCGAGATTGGGCGCGCTCCGATTCACCTCGCGCTTCACTTCGCGCCCGGCGGCGCCTCCGGTGAGCTTGGCGATGATATGGTCCGGATCGATCTTGCCGTCGGCGGCGAATGTCTCCAGCAGTTTGCCGTCCTTCAGCAGCGAGACGCGATCGGCGAGCTCGACGACCTCATCGACGTGATGGGTGACGAAGACGATTGCCCTACCCTCATCGCGCGCCTGCCGGATAATCTCGAACAGCGACTGCTTCTCATGAATGCCGAGCATAGCGGTCGGCTCGTCGAGGATGAGAATCGACGCGTCCTGGGCCAGCGCCTTGAATATCTCGACAAGCTGCTGCTGCCCCATTGACAGGTCGGCGACGCGTGCATCGAGGTCGAGCGCGACGCCGTATTTCCGAAGGATGGCGGTGCAGCGGCCGCGTTCCTGCGCCGAGGCGATGAGGCGGAACAAGCCCCGCCCTTCGGCGCCGAGAAGGATGTTCTCGAGCACAGTCAGATGCGGCGCGAGTGAGAGTTCCTGAAATACCATGGCTACGCCATGTGCGCGTGCCTCGGCGATGCTTTTGAACGACGCCGGCCTGCCGTTCAGCCGGATCTCACCCTGATCTGCAGGAAAGAGACCGGCCAGGATCTTGCCCACCGTCGATTTTCCGGCACCGTTCTCACCAAGCAAACAATGAACTTCTCCGACCATCAAATCGACCGACACATCGTTCAGGGCGACCGTGGCGCCGAAGCGTTTCGACAGACTCCTGACGCTGACGGCGGGCACCTGCCATTCCGAAGCCATGGCAAGCCTCTGGGCGGGACGGCTCATGTCGCTTCTCCGAGGGAGCCCCAGGGTCGGTGGCAGGCCGCGCGGGTGCGGAGACTTTGCCATTCCCGGGAGTTGTTCCGTCGCCCGGCAGACCCGAGCGTCGGATTGCAATCTGTTCGGGCCGGAAACAGCTCAAGCTGCTTCCTTATACAGCATGTAGCCCATGCCACACATCCATTCCATCACCGGCGCGTAACATAGGAGCTTTCCGCCTTGACCGTTCATCGCTCCCATGAGCGCCATCCAGTTGAGCATCTCGTGGCCGCCATGTCCGCCGTCACGCTCGATGTCCTCATATGTGAGCTTGTGCAGATAGCTCACGTTCCCATCGGCAAAGGCCTTGAGAACTTCGCGGTCCCATTCCTCGTTGATTAGCCGGAAGCCGCCGTTGAACGGCCATTTCGCCTTGGTCGACATGTCCTGTTCGTAGCGCGCCAGATCGGTGAAGAGACCGGGGTCGCCCTTCAGATATTCCGGCCCCTCATGCTGATACCGCTTCATCCGCAGAATGAACTCGTCGGTTTCATCGGCACCCACGGTCCAGAACGGCGGCCAGTGGGAAATCCCGCCGGTCGCGATCAGGCCGACGCGGAGCGGTTCGGGATAAGCCTCCACCAGCTTGCGGATTGCCTGACCCAGATCATAGGCGCGCGCCATGGTGGGCAGCGGCGGGTTGAAGACGTTGGTGTAGACCGGCACGAACGGGATGTCGAACTGCGGCCGCACCAGTTGCATCGGCACGAAGAGGTTGTTGCCATATTCGACCTTGCCCATACGCGTGATGTCGAACTGCGCCTTGAGCAAACCTTCGAGAAGGTGGTTGGCAAGCGTCTCGTTGTTTTGAACCGGAATCGGCCGCTCGATCTTCAGCGCGTCAAGCCAATGCACCGCCGGGCCGATGTTTTCGGGCGCGACTCCGATCGCGAAGGGGGGCGACATGTCACGGAACTGGTTTTCGAAGTGGTCGTCGAGAAACGCGATGAACACATCCGGCTTCGTCTCTTTCACAGCTTCCGCCACCGCGGCATGAGCGTCCGCTATGTCTTTCTGAACCGCCGCGCTCGGCGCTTCGGGCCAACCGAGCACCCCCGGTGCGTGCGACAGGCTGGCCGCCATAACGATTTTTGCCATCTTACTCTCCCTCTTGGTTGAACAGGATCAGGCGGCCGTTGGCAGCGCGGCCTCAAAGAAGTTAGCTGCAAGCGCCGCCATGGTGTCGGGTCTTTCGGTTGCAGGCAGGTGCCCGCAAGCTGCCAGCAGATAGACATCGGCCTGCGGAATACGTTGAGCAAGGCTCAAGGTCGTATCGGAGGCGCGGATGATCACATCCGATTTTCCATGGGTCAGCAGGACAGGGCAAGTGATGCCAGCAATCTCGTCGTCGCTTAGGACACATCTATCGATATATTGCTGCTTGTCGCCCGGGAACATTGCATCAAACGACTGGGCGGCACCGCTGTCGGACAACAGCTCGAATCTTTGCTTGACGAACTCGTCGTCGATTCGGCTCTTGTCATGGACAAGAGTTTGCAATGCGGCGCGCAGATCCTCGCGCGTGCGCGGCAGATTCCAGGTGAGGGTCGTAAAGGCGTTCTGGTCGTAGCGCACGCCCATCGTGCCAGTCGTCAGCACACCCGCTATACGCCTGACGCGGGATGGCAACCGTAATGCGGTGAAGCCCGAAATGGAATGCCCGAACACCATGATTGGGCCTTCGGGCATCCGGTCGATCACGGCAAGTGCCTGCTCGAGCCAGAGATCTGGGTCAAAGGCCGGAACCGCGGGATTGTTCCCCGAGAGGCCGAAGCCGATCAGATCGGGAGCGTAGATCGCAAAGCGGTCGGTCAGCCGATTAAGGATGAAACGCCAGGTGCTCTCGACCGACGCGCCAGGGCCGGAGCCGTGCAACATCAACAACGGCTGCCCCGACCCCGCGAGGTGACACACCGTCCGGATGCCTCGCACATCGATGTCTATGCTTCGCTCAAACATGCCAAACCCTTTTTGCCTACTATGCCGAGCGCAGGCCGACCACGGCCTCGACCTCGACCTTTAGGTCCGGGAGGGCAAGCGACCTCACGCCGATCAGTGTGCTGGCCGGCTTGGTGGTCCCAAAATACTTCTTGCGGACAACGTTGATCTGCTCGCGATCGGCAACCTCAGTGAGGAAAACCGTCACCTTCAGGACATCCGCGAAGGTGGCCCCGACCGCATCCAAAATGCGCTGAATGGACTGAAAAACGTGTTCAGTCTGCCCCACCACATCATCTTTGGCGAGCACTTTCCCGTCGGCATCGAGCGCGACAATGCCGGAGATGAACAGCATATCTCCGAACCGCACCGCATCGGTGTAGTGGCTAAGTGCGGGGGCGAGTCCCGGAACGCTGATCTCAGTTCTGATCATTTTCTTTATCTCCTCGTCGCAAACGATATCTGCATATTGTATATGTTCTGTCAACCACGCAATGGCGTCGCGCAATACGCAATACGCAATACAAGACCGGCAGGCCATCACGGATGCGATCGGCTCACATAAGAGCGGAAAAGCAATATGTTTAGGGGTTCTGTGCGATTGATAGCCCGGCCAGTGTGAGGCTCGCGGTATTGCCCAGAAGCGGTTTCAGCTTGACGTCCCGCAGGATATGAATTGTATATATCGTGTGTTTCGCGGCAAGGGGTTCGGCCCGGTCGGCAATGAAGGCAGTTAAGGAGTAATGTGATCATGATGAAGGCACGGACGGCGGAGATCGCGGGGGCTGGCCTCGCAGGATTGGTGATGGCGGCGGCACTGGCGCAGAAGGGGTGGCGGGTGGTGCTCCACGAGCGCAGCCCAGAGTTGCGCATGTTCGGAGCCGGGATCTGGGTCTGGGAAAGTGGGCTAAAGGTTCTGGAGATGCTCGGTGCCTTCGAGCAGGCCACGCGGCGTGCGCGCATCATCCAGGAGTGGCGGGTCGCGGACGAAACCGGCGACGTGCTAGCCAGCATCGAGTTCGATAGTGGCGCACGCCTCTATCTGCCGCTGCGCGAGGATCTTTACGACGCGCTGATCGCGCGCTGTGTCGATCTGAGGGTTGAGCTTCGTACTTCATCCGAGGCGGTGGCCATGCGTCCGGACGGCACCCTTGTGATGGCGAGCGGGGAGGAGCGCAAGGCGGACCTGGTGGTCGCGGCGGACGGAGTCAATTCAAAGCTGCGCGACAGCGTCGGGGCCACGCGGCTGCGGGATTATGGCCTGGAGGTCGGCATCCGCCTGCTCATCGACCAGCGCCCAAGCGACCCGACGGATGTGGTGACTGAATACTGGAACGGGCCGCTGCGGCTGCTCTACAACCCCTGCAGCGACACAAAGAATTACATCTTCCTCGGCGCACCCCTTGAGGACGAGAGGGCAAACACCCTGCCCATCGACCGCGACTACTGGGCCGAAAAATTCCCGGTGGCCGCCGACTATGTCGCCCGCTTCGAGGTCGATGGCCGATGGGACCGCATCGGCGCGGTCCGTTGCTCAAGCTGGAGCAACGGCCGCACCGCGATCATCGGCGATGCCGCGCACGGCCTGCCGCCGAACCTCGGGCAACAGGCCATGACCGCCTTCGTCAACGCCATGGCCATGGTGGCGTTGCTGGAGGAGAGCAACAACCCCGACGACATCCCCAATGTGCTCGCCCGTTGGGAAAGGCAGCAGAAGCCGCTGGCGAACCACGTTCAGGAATGGTCCTACATCTACGGGATTGTCGTCGCGCATTGGCCGGCAAGCCTGATGTCGCTGCGCGGCGACGCCTTGCGCTTCCTTTCCTCGACCAAGTGGCTCCGGGAGGGAATAACCCGCGGTGGCTTCGCGGTGCCGCCGGGGTATCGGAAATAGTGAAACAGGACAGGCTTTTGGCCGTGCCTGCGATAGCGGTGCCTGTCCGGAACGAATCGGTCACAAACAACCAGGGAGAAAGTAAAGTGATGAAATTTGGAAAATCCTGCACTGCTTTCGGGCAGGCAAGCGCGTCTCTGCTCGCGGCGGGGATCCTCGCTACCGGCCTGGCATCGGCCGCCTTGGCGGAAGAGCCCGATCGCCTCATGGGCCTGATCGAGCCCGCCACGGCGACGAAGCCACTGACCATCGGCGTGACCCTCGTGCACCTTCAGGATGATTACTGGAAGGGCATGGCCTACGGAATCTCGGACGAGGCCAAACGGTCTGGCGTCATCGTGCGGCAGATCGACATCGCCGGGGGCTACGGCAATGTGCCGCAACAGTTCAGCCAGATCAACACGATGGTCTCAAAGGGAATCGACACGCTTATCGTGGCCCCGGCGGCCTATGACGGCTTCGATACGGTGCTGAAGGACCTCAAGAGCCAGGGCATCCATGTCATCACGGCAGGCGTTCCGGTAAACAGCACTTCGGTCGATTTCGGGATCGTTCAGAACGACTCCGACATCGGCGCGGCCTTGACCGACGCCGTTTGCAAGGACAAGGGCACCGCGCCTGCCAAGGCGCTCGTCATCCAGGGGCCAGCCGGGGCAGAGTGGGCGCGGCTGAGGATCGACGCGATTCAGGCGGCGGCGGCGAAGTGCAAGGGGCTCGAACTGGTCGTCGGGCCGGTCGGCAAGGAGATCAGCCTTGCCTATGGCATGTCGCAAACTTCGGACATGCTGCTGACCAACCCGGACGCGAAATATGTCATGACCATCGAAACCTCACTGGGGCTCGGGGCAACCCAGGCCGTGAAGGCGGCGGGAAGCAGTGCCAAGGTGGTGACCAGCGCCCTCGACAAGCGCGCCGTCGATGAAATCCAGAACGGCGACATACTTGTGGCGGCCACCACTGAGCCCGGCATCCTGATCGGCCGGCTTCTCGTCCAATATGCCATCCGTCAGAATGAGGGCATGGACTTGACGGGTCTGGGCGCGCTCGCCGGCTTCGGCTATCCGGTCGTCATCGTGCCGACCGCGATCTTCTCGAAGGCCACCATGGCCAATCACCCGGCAGAACTCTATGATATCCCGCCGGAGGATTGGAGCCTCGAGGCCATCCAGTAACCCCTTCCGGGGTACGGTGCGGGCTCGACCCTTGGGTTGTGCCCGCGCACACTCAAACAAGATTCAACATCGCACACTGAAACAAGAATCGACACGCCATGCGCTTTCTGACTTATCGCACCGTCGACACCACGGGCCTCGGCCTGGTTGCCGCAAACGGTGAGATCCACGGGCTCGCTTCGGACGACGATTACTTTCCCGGCGAACTGCTTTCCCTGCTGCACCGAGGGGGTGATGTGCTCACAAGGGCGGCCACCACCCTAGAACGCCATGGTAAGGTGCTTGACGAGGCGGACATCGCCTATCTTCCGCCCATCCCGAGCCCGGGCAAGATTCTCTGCGTCGGGCTGAACTACCGCGACCATGCGGAGGAGGCAGGCATGGCCATTCCCAGCCATGCCAATGTTTTCGCCCGCTTCGCCACCAGCTTGGTCGGAGCCGGTCAGCCCATCATCCTTCCCCACGACTCCGACCATCTGGATTACGAGGCGGAATTCGCTATCGTCATCGGCAGGGCCGGGCGCCGGATTGAGGCGGCGGCGGCGCTCGACCATGTGGCTGGCTATGCGCTGTTCAACGACGGCTCGCTGCGCGACGTGCAGTTGCGCACGTCCCAATGGGTTCTCGGCAAGAATTTCGACGCGACCGGGGCCTTTGGCCCTTGGCTCGTCACCTCCGACGAACTGCCGCCGGGTTGCCGTGGCCTTCGGCTAACGGCTAGGCTCAACGGCGCGACGGTTCAGGACGGCTCGACCGACGACCTGCTCTTCGATGTCCCGACGATCATCCAACAGATCTCGGCGGTGATGACACTAGAACCCGGCGACGTGATCATCACTGGAACCCCGGCCGGCGTCGGGATGGCGCGCAGGCCGCCGCTGTGGATGAAGGCTGGCGACACGATCGAGATTGCTATGGAAGGGCTTGGCAGGCTGCGCAACGAGATTGAGGAGGAGTAATGTGCATCAGTTGCGATGCGGGTTTACAAGTTCCGTCCGTGATGATGTATACAAAGGCAACTCTTTGACGGTTTATCGGGTCGTTCACGAGCCGGGACAGCAAGGACGGGAATGATGGAATTTCAGATGACTCAGGAGACAAGGATAAATCATACCGCGCAGGCGCGAGCCTACCATTTTCTCAAGAATGAAATCTGTGCCGGTCGCCTAAGCGCAAGCGAAATGGTCGATGCTCAGTCCATTTCCAAACAGTTGCAGATGAGCCGGGTTCCGGTCCGCGAAGCCATATTCCAACTGATCGCGGAAGGCTTCCTTTCGGTCTTGCCCAACCGTCGCGTGATCGTCACCCAGCTCGGACCTGACAAGATCGAGGAGATCTTCGAGATGCGCGCGGTCCTCGAGGGGCTCGCTGCCCGCCGCGCATCGTATTACGTCAATGCCGAGACAATCGTCAACCTGCGCTTTATCCTCCAACGTATGCGGCTTGCCGAACGTCAACCGGATGTTTGGGTCCAACTACACGCTGAGTTTCACTCTGTGCTTTGCACGCTGGCGGGCTATCCCTCTCTGCTGGCGGAAATCCAGCGCCTTCATTCGATGATCCAGCCGTACCTGCGGCTCTACTACACGGCTTATGAACGGCTGGAGATGAAAACGGCAGAGCATCAGATATTGGTCGATGCCCTGCAAAGCGGCGACGGCGCGCTCATAGAGGCGAAAATGCGCGACCATATCAGTACGGCCGGAAGGGAACTCGCAAACTACAGCAGGGAGCTTGGCGTAAAGCGCGCATGAGATCCCGCTCGGAGTGTCACCGCCGTCGGCTGCGGCGCCGTAAAGTTATTGATCGATTGGCGCAAAGTGGGCTGACCGGTTCGGCTGTCACGCTGCGGTGACATGCGCGATTTCAGCCCAGATTTGTATGGCGGCGGCGCGCAGGTCTCGATGGTCGGCAGATGACAGGGTGTTGCGGGGAAAGTGGAACAGGTTGGCGATCGGGTCATGGATGGAGACGAAACGCTGAAGCTGGCGGGCCGATTTGAAGCGTTTCATGATCTTCTCACGTCGTCGGGTCGGCTGATGCGAATTCTCCGCCCGATTGTTGAGGCCTTTATGCGACCGGTGCTCGACGCCGGGCATGAGGTCGCGCCTGGCGGCATCATAGGAACGGAGCTTGTCGGTGATCATAACCCGGGGTGCCTGGCCTTGGGCCTTCAGCAGCTTGCGCATCAGGCGCTTTGCAGCCTTGGCATTTCTGCGGCTCCGCACCAGAACGTCGAGGACAAAGCCGTGCTGGTCGACGGCACGCCAGAGCCACTGCTTCTTGCCATTAATGGCCACCACACATTCGTCCAGATGCCACTTGTCGCCCAGGCGGCCGGCTGACCATCGCTTGATCTCCCTGGCAAAATGCCGGCCGAATTTCTCCGCCCAGCTTCGAATGGTCTGATGCGTGACGATGATGCCGCGGGCCGCCAGCATATCTTCGACCATGCGCAGGCTGCGCGGAAAGCGAAAATACAGCCATACTATACCGCGTGCGCTATTATCTCGGCGGGAAAGCGGTGGCGACGATAGAGCGGATCACGAGCAACTTCTGACATTGCCCATGGTCGCACATCTTCATCAGCCATCGGTTGACTTTACGGTCCCCGAACACAGAATGGGCCGCAATTACCTCGCTCACACCCAAGGCGATGCGATCAACGCCATCCTGGCCGCAGCCGGCTACAACTTCTCCCTCCTGCTCAGGTGGCTGAAGACGTTTTTGTGGCTCTTGATCGCCGCGTTCCTGAACCTGCCGAAGCAGCTTGTCGCCCGTGAAGAATCCCGTTTTTTCAGGCCGCGCGCATGTGTCCCGCGCTGCTCGGTAACAGGATTGCGGCCAGGATCAGCAATAAGAGTGCGTATTCCGATGAAGCCGGCCACCGATTCCGATTTGAAGCCGGCCAGTCATTCCGATTTCATTCCGGCCGGCGTTCCGATTTGAAGGCGGCCATTTTTCGGACTGATCCTGGGTCTGGTTGATGTTTGGATCGGGTTTTGTTTGAGGTCAAGCCTCGGTGTTTTCGGGTGCGATTGGCGGGCGCTGTTTCCGCATGCTCTCGCCGGTCAGATCGATGCGATAGGCGTTGTGAACGAGGCGGTCCAGGATGGCATCTGCCAGGGTCGGGTTTGCGATGATCTCGTACCACCGATCCAAGGGCACCTGACTTGTGACGATGGTTGAGCGTCTTTCGTAGCGGTCTTCAATGATCTCAAGGAGATCACGCCGCTGGTCATCATTGAGTTTTTCCGGCCCCCAATCATCGAGGATAAGCAGATCGGTCTTGGCGAGGGATTTGAGGATCCTGCCGTATCGCCCGTCACCCCTTGCAAGTGCGAGCGTGGCGAACAGGCGGGGAACCCGGTGGTATGCGACGGAGAAGTCTTCGCGGCAGGCCTTGTGACCAAGCGCGCAGGCCAGCCAGCTCTTGCCCACGCCGGCTGGCCCGGTGATGAGAAGGCTGTGGTGCTTTCTGATCCAGTCGCAGCCGGCAAGCGCCATGAACAGATTGCGGTCGAGACCGCGTGCAGCACGAAAGTCGGCATTCTCGATCTGCGCATCATGACGAAGTTTGGCAGCTCTGGCGCGGGCCTCGAAACGCTTCTGGCGGCGCATGGTCGCCTCGCGCTCGAGCAGCATGGCAAGCGGCGATGTCACGGTAACTTCTTGTGAGGAGTCGCTGGGGTAGACGCAGTTGATGAATGACGCGCTGATCCGCTACAAACGCCACCGCTTTCCCGCCGAGATCATCGGCCATGCGGTGTGGCTATATTACCGGTTCCCATTGAGCCTGCGCCTGGTCGAGGAAATGCTGCTGGAGCGCGGCATCGTCGTCTCCTATGAAACGATCCGCCGTTGGGGGAAGAAGTTCGGGCCCGAGTATGTGGTTCTGTCGCAAACTCTGAGGTAGGGTCGTGAACAGGGGTTTTGCCTGTCAATCAAGCAGCGAGGATTTCGAATTGGCCTAATCGGCCCGAAGCTGCGATTTTGGCCAAGTTGTGGAACGTTGCCGGAACGGATTGACCGGTATGGCGTCGTCGCTTGAGAATTCACTCTTGGCAGAGGGGGTGGATGTATGGGTTTGCGTGTTTCGCTCGAGACGTTGACCGGGCAGTGGAGCCTCTCTTTTGCCGACGTCGACTTTTTGAACATCAAGCCGGCCGGGTCGAGGCTTGGACTGGCGGTTCAACTGAAGTTCTTCGCCGCGTACGGATATTTCGCCACCGCGGCGGCTGAGGCTCCCGACGAAGCGGTTTCGTATCTGGCCGAGCAGCTTGGCGTCAGCAAGGTAGATCTCTGCCAGTATGATTTTTCGGGGCGTTCGGGGCGGCGCCATTGCGCCGAGATTTTGCGCCATCTTGGTTATCGCCGGATGAAGCGGGCGGATCGAGCCGCACTTGCGAGTTGGATAGCGACGGAGCTTTGCCCTGGGGGAGCATCGATCGCTGCGATGATGGAGGCTGTTTTTCTCTGGTGTCGGGATCGCAGGATTTTTGGTCCCCACCGCAAGGAGATGGAGCGGCTGGTACGCTCCGAACGCAAACGTTTCGTGGAATCTTTCCTTGGCGGTGTGGCGGATCGGCTTGTTCCGAAAACGGTCGCACTGATGGAGGCATCGCTGGCCGAGCCGGATAGTGCGACCGGGTTCCATACGATCAAGGGAGACGTGGGCGCGGCAACGCTGGACAACATGCTTGCCCTGGCTGATCGGCTTGCCTTCATTAAGAAGCTGGATTTGCCGCGGGATCTTCTATCCGCTGCCGGCAAGACCTGGATCGATCAGATCGTTCGGCGGGTCGGCGCCGAAAAAGCGTCGGAGATGCTCCGCCACGCCCCGAGGCGGCAACTGGGCCTCTATGCCGTTTTCCTGATGATGCGGGAAGCACAGTTCATCGACGGCATGATCGACCTGCTGGTGGAGACCATCCACAAGATCGGGGTGCGTTCGAAGCGCAAGGTGGTGGCCGGCATCGCGCGTGACATCGAGAAGGTTTACGGCAAGGAGCGGCTGCTGGTCGATATCGCGGGTGCCGCGATCGAGGCGCCGGGTGGCCGGGTCTGCGATGTGATCTTTCCGGTAGCGGGCAAGGAAAAGCTTGCGGCGATCGTCAAGGAGCACCGGGCGAAGGGCACGCTCGAACGGCGCATCTACCAGGTTATGCGTGGATCCTATGCCGGTCACTATCGAAGAATCCTGCCGAAGCTACTTTCGGTTCTGGAATTTCGTTCGAACAATGCCGTGCATCGGCCCGTGCTTGGGGCGTTGGACTGGATCAGACGGGCCTTCGAAACCGGATGCCGAGTTGTGCCGCGGAACGGGGTGCCGATCGAAGGGGTCATTCCGACGAGATGGCGCAGTGCGATCATCGGAAAGGACGGGAGCATCAACCGGATCAGCTATGAGCTTTGCGTCCTCAGCCAGTTGCGCGACCGCATCCGGTCCAAGGAAATCTGGGTGGTCGGGGCGGACCGCTATCGCAATCCGGACGACGATCTGCCCAAGGATTTCGAGAGCAGACGGGCGGCCTACTACAACGCGCTCAACCTGACGTCGGATGCGCGAGCTTTCACGCGCAAAATCCAGGCCGAGCTTGAGCGGGAATTGCGGCTGCTGAATGCCGAACTCCCCCGCAACGACAAGGTACGCATTCTCTGGCGCGGCGAGAACCGCATCTCGATCACGCCGTTCCAGCCGCTGCCGGAACCGCAAGGCCTACGATCGGTCAAGGCCGAGATTGGGCGACGCTGGCCGATGACGGAACTCCTGGATGTTCTGAAGGAGACGGCGCTCGACACCGGCTTTCTGGACGCGTTTGAGACGTCTGCTTCTCGCGTAGCGCTTTCCCGCGGCGTGCTCGATCGGCGCCTGATCCTGTGCCTCTACGGGTTGGGCACGAATGCCGGCCTGAAACGCGTGGCGGGGGGATGCGCGGATGTCAGCTACGAGGAACTGCTTCACGTCGGCCGGCGCTTCATCCACCGGGAAGCGCTCGAGGCGGCCTGTGGGCGCGTTGCCAATGCGACGCTGGCGATCCGTAACACCGCCATCTGGGGCGAAGCCGGCACGGCCTGCGCGTCGGATTCCAAGAAATTCGGTGCTTGGGACGGCAACCTGATGACGGAATGGCATGTCCGCTATGGCGGTCGCGGCGTGATGATCTACTGGCATGTCGAAAAGGGTTCGACCTGCATCTTCTCGCAGCTCAAGCGCTGCTCGTCCTCGGAGGTCGCCGCGATGATCAAGGGCGTGCTGCGACACTGCACCGACATGGAGATCCAGCGCCAATATGTCGACAGCCATGGCCAGAGCGCCGTCGGCTTTGCTTTTTGCCACCTGCTCGGGTTTGAGCTGGCGCCGCGCCTGAAGGCAATCGCCCGGCAGAAGCTGGCGCTGCCGCATGCAGGTTTGCGCGCCGAACTGCCCAATTTGCTCCCCGTTCTTTCCAACGTCATTAACTGGGAGGAGATCGAGCAGCAGTATGACGAGATGGTCAAATATGCGAGTGCCATGCACAGCGGGTTAGCCGATCCCGAAGCGATCCTGCGCCGGTTCGCCCGCGCCGAGGTGATGCACCCGACCTACAAGGCACTCGCCGAACTCGGCCGGGCGATCAAGACGATCTTTCTGTGCCGGTATTTGAGCCACGAGAAATTCCGCCGCGAAATCCACGAAGGCCTGAACGTGGTCGAGAACTGGAACAGCGCCACCAGCTTCGTATTCTTCGGCAAAGGCGGCGAAATTGCCAGCAACCGGCTCGATGAGCAGGAGATCTCGGTGCTGGCGCTGCATCTTTTGCAGGCGTCGCTGGTCTACGTGAACACGCGCATGATGCAGTCGGTGTTGAGCGAGCCGAAATGGTCGGCGCGCCTGACGCCGGATGACTACCGCGGCCTGACGCCGCTGATCTACGGACACGTCAATCCCTATGGCCGCTTCGAGCTCGATTTGGATCGGCGCATCGATTTCGAACAGAAAGAAGCGGCATGACCAAAGGCAAGCAAATAGCCCGCCTGACGCCCGCGACCTGCGAGCAGATCCAGGCTCAAATGCTTGAGGCTTGTCACAAGATCGCCGAAGATCATGGCCTCGTCATTGAAGCCGCCGGGTGGCACAACGTGGATATCGGCTTCTCCTTCGAGCCTGTCTTTAGGGTGAGTATCCCAGCTCCCGATGGCGGAGCCCTCAGTCTCGAGAAAGATATGTTCATGCTTCTGGCCGAACGGTACGGGCTGTCCTCAGGCGACTTCGGGCGCGAATTTACTGCCGGCGGTGAACGCTTCCGAGTTAGCGGCATCGATCCGCGCCGGCCACGCTACCCTATCTCCGCTGAACGCATTCCCGATCGAAAGGGCTTCAAATTTACCGCCGAAAACGTCGTCATGTTCATCACCCAATCGAAACACAAAGCATAATGTTCCCTAATCGTTCCGCAACTTGGCCAAATTCACAGCTTCGGGCCGATTAGGCCAATAAGGAAGCGCTCGACATCCTGGTGCTTGGCTACAAGAGCGTCTTTGAGTCCGCGGGCAGCTATGTGCAGGCGGCGGTCCGGATCGAAGGCGGTGCGCGCCCCGATCCCGAGCCGGCCGAGTCACGCGAGATCGTGCCCTACATCGCTGCCGAAATGCCGGACGGGGAAAGCCTCGCCTTTCGGAACGTGACGACGGTGAGGCCGGAGCGGACCTTCTGGGAGAAAGTGCTGATCCTGCATGCGATGACGGAGATGACAGAAAAGCGGCGTCAGGATGCCAATCCCGAGCGGCCCGTGCCTGATCTCAATCGGTACTCACGCCACTACTACGACGTCCATCAGATCTGGACGCACCCCGATTACGGCGTCGCGACGGCATCCATGCGCGACCTTGCCGAGGCCTGCCGACAGCATAAGGAGCTGATGTTTCGCGCGCCCGATCATCGTTACGACCGTGCGGTGCCGGGCAGCTATCGCCTGGTTCCGACGGAAGATATGCGGGCCAAGCTCGCGACGGATTACCAGCGGATGTCATCGATGATTTTCGGAACGCCGCCTGCTTTCGCGGAGGTAATGGCGAGCATCAAGGCGCTCGAGCAATATCTCAACGTCGCGCCGGCCAACGTCGGGGCGTCATGAGCGCCGCGCCCTTTGCCAGCGTCGAACCTCCTGCGTCATGCCGAGCAGAAAGATGCCTCCAGTCACTGAACATGTCGGTGAGAGGAGGGCATAGGGGAAAAGTCGGCACGGCCGTGTTCTGGGGGAGTGGAATGGCATGACATTGATCCGAGTGCTCGAAATCGAGAACTTTCGCGCTATCAAGAAGCTCCGTTGGTTGCCGGGTCCAGGCGTGAATTGTCTGATTGGGCCGGGCGACAGCGGGAAATCCACCGTCCTCGACGCCATCGATCTGTGCCTCGGCGCACGGCGATCGCTGTCCTTCACGGATGCGGATTTTCATGCGATCGATTTTGATCAACCCATCCGCATTTCCGTGACCCTTGGTGCCCTCGATGAACCGCTCAAGAGTATCGACACCTATGGCGATTTCCTCGTAGGGTTCAACGCCGGCACCGGCATTGTCGAACCCGAACCGGGAGCCGGGATCGAAACGGCGCTGACCCTGCAACTCACGGTGCAGAGTGATCTCGAGCCGGAATGGTCACTTGTATCCCCGCGCGCTCAGGCAGCGGGACGCACCCGCAATCTCAACTGGGCCGATCGCACCCGAATTGCGCCTGCGCGTCTGGGTGTTACCGGGGACACCCACCTGACATGGCGGCGCGGCTCGGTGCTGAGCAAACTCTCAGATGGCAAGGCGGATACATCGAGCGAGCTTACCCGGTTGGCCCGCCAAATGCGGGACGCCTTCGACCAGAAGGAACTCAAGGAACTCGAAGGGTCCCTGAAGCTGGTCACGACCGCTGCAGGCGAGATGGGTGTGCCAGTCGGCGTGGCGGTGCAGGCTCTCATCGATGCGGGCTCGGTCACCTTCACGGGCGGCACGATCTCTCTTCACGATGAGAATGGCATACCGCTCCGATCTCTCGGCCTGGGCTCGTCGCGTTTGCTTATCGCGGCGTTGCAGCGAAAGGCTGCTGACAAGGCTACGACCTTCCTGATCGATGAACTTGAATATGGTCTGGAGCCGCACCGCATCATCCGGTTGCTCGGAGCGCTTGGTGCAAAAGAAGAAGTTCCCCCGCTGCAGGTGTTCGCGACGAGCCATTCCCCGACGGCTGTTACGGAATTGAGTGCCCATCAGCTGCATATCGTGCGACGCAATAGCGGTGGAGAGCACGTCGTCACCCGCGCCGGCGACGCCGGTGACGTGCAGGGCACGATCCGAGCTCACGCGCACGCCCTGCTCGCCACCTCGATCATCGTGTGCGAAGGCGGCAGCGAGATCGGGCTCATGCGCGGACTAGATCAGCATTTTTCCAGTACGGGTGAGATATCCTTGGCGGCTTGTGGGGCCACGCTCGTTAACGGCAACGGTGACGAGACCTTCAGCCGCGCCAATGCGTTGCAATCTCTGGGATATCGCGTCGCCATTCTGCGCGATAGTGACAAGCTCGCGCCGGCGGCGGCGGAAGCGACCTTCCTTGCCGGGGGAGGGAGTGTTTTCGCTTGGGGCGGCGGTCGAGCCCTGGAGCAGGAACTCTTCGCCGCCCTTCCCGATGGTCCCGCCGCCAGGCTGTTAGATCTTGCCGTCGAGACAAAGGACCGAGCGCTCGTTGAGGCACATATCAAGACGATATCGAACGGAGCCCAAACACTTGACGCCTTGGAGACCGAGGCGCTGATCGATGGTTTCAGTGCCGTTAGCCGGGTACTCCTCGGCAATGCGGCCGCCCGCTTCGACTGGCTGAAGACCATTGCTGCCATGGAGATTGCCGGGCGGACCATTGTCGGGCCGGCCTATGGTGAGAGCAATACCAGCCTGACCGGAGTTATGGATGGCGTGCTGAATTGGGTTGAAGATGGCACCCGCTGAGATCGACCTAAGCGCCATCGGCCGCGGTCTTGTCATAGCACCGGCCGGCTGTGGCAAGACGCAGCTCATTACGGACGCCCTTGCCCGACACGGCGGCGCGAAGCCGATCCTGGTGCTGACCCATACCAATGCGGGTGTCGCAGCGCTGCGCGGTCGTCTGGAAAAGGCGGGCGTGAAACCGGCCATCTACCGTGCCACGACCCTGGACGGTTTTGCGATCCGCCTCATATCAACATTCCCACAGCGGGCGGGACACGACCCTCGGATCGTGACTGACGGGCGGCCCAATTACGAAGCGATTCGGGATGCCGCCGCCCGGCTTGTCGCGGCTGGTCATGTGCATGATATCCTGGCGGCCAGCTACGAAAGGCTGTTTGTGGACGAGTACCAGGATTGCTCGATCCGCCAGCATGCGCTCGTGACCTGGCTCGCTCAGAGCCTGCCGACTGCCATTGTGGGAGACCCGTTCCAATCGATCTTCGGATTCGGGGCCGACCGCCTGGCAGACTGGAATACAGAGGTCATCGCATTCTTTCCGGTGTCCGGGGAGCTGACGACGCCCTGGCGGTGGAACAATGCCGGTGCAGCAGACCTAGGCAATTGGTTGCTCTCCATACGAGGGGACCTCGCCAAGGGCGCACCGATTGACCTGCGCACGGCGCCTGCCGGTGTTCAGTGGATCCAGCTCGACGGTCGGCATGACGATGCGCTTCGTGTCGCCGCGGCCGCCGTGGAAGCGCCTGGCGATACGAAGGTGTTGATTATTGGCGATAGCACCGATCCCCGCGGACAACGTCGGTTTGCGCGCCAGGTGGATGGTGCGGTGACTGTCGAAGCCGTGGATTTGCGTGACCTCACCGATTTTGGGGCATCTCTCGATATCAGCGGCAACCAAGCCCTATCCGTCGTGGCCGACTTCGCCGAGAACCTGATGAGCAACTTTTCCGGTGCCGATCTGGTGCGGACGACCGCATCGGCCAGGGCGGGCACACCTAGCCGTGCCTTATCGGACATGGAGCAGGCAGCGGTTGCTTTTGAGGAGGAGCGAACGCTCTTCCGCGTCGCCGATCTTCTCGTTGCCATCAACCGGGCGGGTGGGGTGCGATGCTATCGGCCGGCGGTCCTCGCGGCGGCGCAACGAGCCTTGCAGCTTGCGGAATCAACCGGGGGACCATCCTTCCAGGAAGCGACGGTTGCAATCCGTGAGCAGTCCCGGCTTGTAGGTCGCCCGCTCGCGAGACGTTCGGTCGGCAGCACGCTGCTTCTCAAGGGTCTCGAGGCCGATATCTCCGTGGTTCTCAATGCTGGGGCCTTGAACGCCCGAAATCTCTATGTCGCCATGACGAGAGGATCGCGCCGCGTACTGGTCTGCTCCCCGTCGCCGATCCTCAATCCGGCCTGGTGATTAGCCCGATCTGGGCTCGATCCACGATACGTGCCCAGAGGACATGTAGACGACGGCGCCACGCTCAGCGCCGGTGGCCACGAGGTAGTCGCGCAGCTGCCCAGCGTGTGCGTTCTGCGCCATAACGTCCGGATTCACATCTGATTTCCAATCGACGACCAGGGCGATCCGATCCCCCTCCATCACGACAGCATCCGCTCGGCCAGCAAGGAAGCGTGGCGGGCTGGCGGCCCAGAGTGGGATTTCGGGAACCAGGCGTGAAACGAACGGGGTGAGCTCGGGCAGGCCGAGTGTGCGCAGTGCCGTGGCCGCCATCTCGACAGGGTCCGGCCTGCCCACCTCGGCGTCGTCATCGACGAGAGTTTGCAGATGGCCCAGCAGTTCGGACGCACGGTGGGTTACCTCGTAAGCGCCTCGCCGATCGCCTACGGATTTGGGCTTGACGTTTTCCGGAATCGCCAGGGCATGAGTTCCTCGATCTGGCTCTGCGGATGGCCGTTGATGATGGCGTCGAGGGTTTCTGCGAGGTAGGCAACGGGATTGACGTCGTTG
>NZ_JAFKIC010000314.1 GCF_017306585.1 Mesorhizobium sp.
GCAACGCCGGAGGGTGCATCGGCCTTGCGCCAGCCTTCGGACTTGCTCCAAGCGCCTCTCATTCACGATGAGCGGCCCATTGGCTGGGCGGACTGGTTCCGGCACGCCGGCATCACCGCAAATGGAACCTGGACAGGGACCAATTTCAGCGACAGCGATTTCGCCCTGGCCGCCGCCGAGCTTGGCCAGGGGGTGGCGCTCGGCAGCCTGACGCTGGCCGCGAGGGCTCTCAGCGAAGGCGCCCTGACGCAGCCTTTCGATCACGTCCTGGAGACAGGCCGCACCTGGTATGCCGTATCGACCCCTGACCGGCTGAGAGGTGCCGATGTGCGAGGCACCTGGAACTGGCTACGGGAGCAGGCGTGACCGCGCATCAATGTGGAATGCGCTGCGTCCCGCTCACCAGGCGGCTTGCCGGTTTCGCCACGGGGCCAGCCTGCCGCGCGACACTCAAGCCATCAGCATTTCTGCGGCCGTGAGGATGAATCATACTGGCCTGTCGAGGCATTGGCATTGCTGTGCGTCTGCTTCTTGTATGCTCCCGGACCACCACGGCATTTCGCGGCGCCACCACCGGCGCTCGACTGCGACGCCGGAGCCGGAGGCGCACTTACGCTCTTGACGCAATAGCCGCCCTCGACGTGCCAACCCTTGTGGCATTTCGAGGTACAGACATAGGGTATCGGCTTGCCAGCGTTCGACCCGCCGGCTCCAATCAGGCCATACTGCCCCGCCGGACATCCGCTCGGCGGCCACGCCAGCGCAACCCTTGGGCCGGGCGCGAAAAACATCACCACACCGATCGCGGCAAGCGCCGCCGGAAAAAGTCTGCGCATCGTACCCCCCAGGACTGCCATTCGGATAGTGATGCTAGTCTCGTAAACAGGCTCGCGCCTCTCCTGTTTGGGAGAGGCGCGAGGCAAGTTCCACAGAACTGGGCCGATCACGCATAAAGCGACTTCTGTAGTCGCGGCAGATCAGAGCTACTGAGAGCGACGAACCCGGGAACCGCCGTCGAGGAGCAGCGATACAAGTGCTGCCTGGCTGTTCACTCCGGTCTTGCCGAAAATGCCTTTGAGATGGCCGCGAACCGTCCCCATGCCGATGCCAAGCGTCCGCGAGACCTCGTCAAGGCTGCGCCCACCGGCGATCTCTATCGCGATCCGCGCCTCCCTGCCGGTAAATCCGAACAGCGCGGCGATTTCGGTCTCCACGACCGGCAAGGTGGCGCCGCTCTGGCGCATGACGACGGAAACGTGCACGGG
>NZ_JAFKIC010000231.1 GCF_017306585.1 Mesorhizobium sp.
CGGGAATTGTTCGGCACGCCTTCCGGTGGATGTGTCTTGCGCTGAGAAGGCGGCGCGTGGAATGCTGTCGGCGACGCATGAAGGGGGGGCGAAATGATCGGCAACATCCTGGTCGGGCTGGTGGCCCTGATCCATGTCTATATCGTCTATCTCGAGATGATGCTGTGGGACACGCCGCGCGGGCACAAGACATTCCGGCTGACGCCGGAATTCGCAAGTGCCTCGAAGGTGCTTGCCGCCAATCAGGGCCTTTACAACGGATTTCTCGCAGCCGGCCTGATCTGGGGGCTTTACCTCGGCGCCGGAGGTTTCCAGATCAAGGTCTTCTTCCTGGCTTGCGTGGCCATTGCCGGCCTTTATGGGGCGGCAACGGTGGGCCGCAAGATCCTGTTCATCCAGACCGTGCCGGCGGTGTTGGCGCTGATCGCTGTCTGGCTCGGCTGGTAGGCAAGCCTGGTTGGTAGGCAGGCGGGGCAGGTGAGGAAAAAGGACGCCCGCGGGATTGGGGTCCCGAAGGCGCCAGGTAGTCCCTTCCTCAGGTGTCTTCCCGGATGGCTTCAGCCGTTCGGATAGTTTCCGCCGTCGGAACCATCGCCCATCATGAAGCCGCTGCCGGTGTCGATCATCAAGCGCTGGTCGACACGGTCGAGATGACTCAGCAGGTCATGATACTGAGCGGCCGGTATCCTGCCGTGATCCGACGCGGCGATCTTCTCCGCGGCCTGGCGGATCTGGTCGGTGCGCATTTCCAGGTGTGCCGCCACGGCCGGAGTAATGTTGTTGGCCTGGCGTGCGTAGACAATGCCCTGACGGACGCCTTGAGCCTGTTGGATGAGGGCTTCGACACGCGGACCTGTCATATCGGTGGGATCAGGCGTGTCCAAGGCGCCACCCCTGTGATGACCCGCGGCATACGCGGCGCCAAGCGGGGCGGCGATGAGGATTGCGGCAAGGGTTGCAGTCTTGAGAGATGCTGATGAGCGCATGGGGCGCTTCCTCCTGCTGGGAAGGAGGGCGGTCGCGCCGCTTCGCCTTCCGGTCGTCAGGGTCGTCCAGTTCCGTCGCGTCGCGATGGGAGGCATCGCCGGCGGTCCTCGGCCCTGCATGGCAAGCTAGGAGCGGCTCGGCGGGAAGTGTAATTAAAAAAAGATAATCTTTTCAGGCCTTGCCGGCCATTCCTCACGCCCTAGAGTTGAGCCGGCGAACAACTTCGCGTGAGTTCGCGTGAAGAGAATTCACCGTTCGGTGAGCTTCAGTTCAATGCGGCGGTTCTTGTTGCGCGCCTCGTCGGTGTCGGCGGGATCGAGCGGCTGGAACTCGCCGAAGCCGGCGGCCACCAGCCGGTTTGCCGGCACGCCGTTCTCGATCAGGAACTTGACCACCGAGGTCGAGCGGGCCGTCGACAGCTCCCAATTGTCGCGGTAGCGTCCATTGCCGGAGAGCGGCTTGTTGTCGGTGTGGCCGTCGACGCGCAGCACCCAGTTGATCTCAGGCGGGATTTCCTTCTGCAGTTCGATGATGGCGTCGGCGAGCTTCTTCATCTCGACCTTGCCTGCATCGTTGATGACCTCGGAGCCGGTCGGGAACAGCACTTCCGACTGGAAGACGAAGCGGTCGCCGACGATGCGGATGTTCTCGCGGTCGGCGAGAATTTCGCGCAAGCGCCCGAAGAAATCGGAGCGGTAGCGGTTCAGTTCCTGCACGCGCTGCGCCAGCGCCACGTTCAGGCGGCGGCCGAGATCGGCGATCTTGGTGTTGGAATCGCGGTCGCGGGCTTCGGAAACATTGAGCGCATCCTCCAGCGCGCCGATCTGCTTGCGCAGCGCCGCGATCTGCTGGTTGAGAATCTCGACCTGGCTCAGCGCCTGCTGGCTGATCTGGCGCTGGTTGTCGAGCTCGCCGCCAAGCTCGGCGGCGCGCTGGTTGGCGGCGTCGCCGGCGCCGGCGCCTTGCGCCAGCAATTGTTCGAGCCGGCTCTTCTCAGCTTCGGCCGCCGACAGCGAGGCCTGCAGATTGGCGAGGGAATCTTCCTTGTCCTGTGTGTTCGAGCGCTCCAGCGCCAGAAGCTGCGTCAGTTCGTTGATCTGGGAATTGAGGCGCGAAAGAACCTGGTCCTTGCCGGAGATTTCACGCCCGAGCAGGAACTGCGCCAGCACGAAGACGGTAAGCAGGAACATGATGGCGAGCAGCAGCGTCGACAGCGCGTCGACGAAGCCCGGCCAGTAATCGATGCGCCGGTCGGCGCGCCGCGCCCGTGCCAAAGCCAACTCAGTGCACTCCCTGCTTCTTCAAGGCATCGGCGATCTTTTCCAGCGTGTTGCGCATCGCCTTCTGCTCGTCGGACTGCGCTTCGACCCAGTCGCGCATGATCTGCTGCTCGGAGCGCATGTTCTTGACCAGGCCGGAAATGCCGTCGGCCAGGTTGGCCATAGCGGTGGCGACACGCGGATTGGAGCCGCCGCCATTCTCCTGCATGCTGCGCAGCCGCTCCGACAACAGGCGGATTTCGTCCGACGGTTCGGCCTTTGCCGGGTCGGAGACGACGATGTCGGACGACAGGTCGGTGACCGAGGACAGCCAGTTTTCCAGCTCGGTGTAGAAGCGGGTCTGGGCGCGTCCCGCCTGCAGATCGAGGAAGCCCAGCACCAGCGAGCCGGAAAGGCCGAACAGCGAGGACGAGAAGGCCGTGCCCATGCCGGCCAGCGGCGCCGACAGGCCCTGCTTGAGCGAGTCGAGCACGGCGGCGGCGTCGCCCGTGCCGGGGTCGAGCGATTCGATGGTCTCGCGGATCGAGCCGATCGTGTTCAAGAGGCCCCAGAAGGTGCCGAGCAGCCCCAGAAACACCAGGAGGCCGACCAGGTAGCGCGAGGTGTCGCGGCTTTCGTCGAGGCGCGTGGCGATGGAATCGAGCATGGTGCGCATCGAGGAGGTCGAGAAGGCCATCGCCGAGGAGCGGCCGATCATCGCCTTCATAGGCGCCAGCAAGACCGGTTCGGTGGTCTCCGAGCCGGCCCGGAAGGAATTGACCCAGCGCACCTCGCGAAACAGCCTTCCGACCTGGGCGAAGGCGAGCAGGATGCCGACGACGAGCACGCCGATGATCAGGCCGTTGAGGCCGGGATTGGTGACGAAGGCCGTCGAGATCTGGCGCGTGAGGATGGCGGCAATGAAGGCGACGATGGCCAGGAAGATGACCATCGTCAGCAGGAAGACCTGCGGACTCGACAGTTTGTGGGGGTCGTAGATCAGTACGTCGGAGCGCCTGCCCATGCCGAAAGATCTGAGAAAAGCCATCCGTGCCCCGTTTCCGATGCCGCCGATCACGTTGCTGGCGACTCTAAACGGAATTGTGACCAAATTGAATGGCGCTTGGCAATATTGCCGCAGGGCGCGTGTTCGGCAAATTCGGCCTGATACGGAAACCGAAGGCTGTTTGCACGATCAGAGGCGGCTGATGACCAGGCAGTCGACCATTGCCGCCAGATGCAAGCCCGCGCCGACAACGACAAAGCCGTGCCACAGCGCGTTGTGGAAGCGCAGTCCCTTCCAGGCGAAGAAAATGACGCCGCAGGAATAGACGACGCCACCGGCGACGATGAGCACGATCGATGTCGTCGGCAGGGTTTCGACGAGCGGCTTGACCAGGACAATGCCACTCCAGCCGATGGCGAGGTAGAAAACGATGGCCAGCCGGTCGAGACGTCCGGGGAAAAACACCTTGAGGGCGATGCCGGCCGCGGCGGCGGCCCAGACCAGCACGATCATCCAGCCGGCCAGCGGCGAGCCGTCGAGCTGGGCGAGGAAGGGCGTGTAGGTCGCGGCGATCAGAAGATAGATCGCGGCATGATCGAAGCGCCGCAACACCCATTTCAGCGGCGAGGACACCGGCCACAGGTTGTAGGTCAGCGATACCGAGAGCACGGTGAGCAGGGAGACGACGTAGAAGGCGGCGGCGATGTATTCGCCCGGTCCGACACGGAACGCGGCCAGCGCCAGCAGCGCCGAGCCGGCCGCGATCGCCAGCACGATGCCGACCGCATGGACGATACCGTCGGCTATCATTTCGGCGCGGGAATAGTGCCAGCGGCCGACAAAGGGGATTTCGAGTTGCGGCGGGATGTTGGTCATCAGTCGTCCTGCGTTACCCCGTATCTGGGGAATCGCCGGCCAATATTTCAAGTTTGCGTTGCGGTTTTGCGACCGCGGCGGTTCAGCGCGGGGGCAGAGGCTTCTTCACCGTCTTCAGCAGCGCGCGCTGGATGATCTCGTTGCCGGCTACGACCGAGCCGTTGTCCAGCATGTCCTGCCCGCCATCCATGTCGGAGACGAAACCGCCGGCTTCGCGGATCAAGAGCAGACCGGCGGCAATATCCCAGGCCGACAGGCCGGTTTCCCAGAAGCCGTCCATGCGGCCGGCGGCGACATAGGCGAGATCGAGAGAGGCAGAGCCAAGACGCCTGATGCCGGCGACCTCGCCCATGACGTGGCGCAGCTCGATCAGGAAGTTGCCGTGCTGGCCGCGGCCCAGATGCGGCACGCCGCAGCCGATCACGGCATCGATAAGCTTGGCGCGGCCGGCGACGCGCAGGCGGCGATCGTTCATGAAGGCGCCGCCGCCGCGTTCGACGGTATAGAGTTCGTCCATCGCCGGATTGTAGATGACGCCGGCGACAATCTGGCCCTGGCGCTCAAGCGCGATCGACACAGCGAAAAGCGGGATGCCGTGCAGGAAATTGGTGGTGCCGTCGAGCGGGTCGACGATCCAGCGGTGCTGGCCGTCATCGCCTTCGACCGTGCCACGCTCTTCCATCAGGAAGCCATAGCCGGGCCGGGCCTTCGACAGTTCGGCGAAGACGATATCCTCGGCCTTGCGGTCGGCCTGGCTGACATAGTCGCCCGGACCCTTCAGCGAGACCTGCAGGTTCTGGACCTCGCCGAAGTCGCGCGACAGCGAGCGGCCGGCCTTCATAGCGGCCTGGACCATGACGTTGAGGAGGGCTGAGCGTGCCATCGTAGTGTCTTCCTGTGCCGGCGTTTCAAACCTGGTGCATGTCGGTGACCCAGACCGGGGCCACCTGGTGGCATGCCTTAGTCAGCGCGGCGCACGTAAGTGATTTCGTTGGTGTCGACGATGATGCGTTCGCCGGCGCCGATGAAGGGTGGCACAAGCACGCGGATGCCGTTTTCCAGCACCGCCGGCTTGTAGGAGGACGCCGCCGTCTGGCCCTTCACGACCGGATCCGCCTCGGTGATGGTCAACGTTACATAATCGGGTAGCGATATGCCGATCGGCCGCTCTTCGTACAGCTGCACCGTCACCATCATGCCGTCCTGCAGGAAGGCGGCGCGGTCGCCGACGAAGTCCTTGTTCAGCTCGAGCTGCTCATAGCTTTGGGTGTCCATGAACACCAGCGCGCCATCCTGCTCGTAGAGGAAGGAAAAATCCTTGAGGTCGAGTCGGATCTGCTCGACGGTCTCGGCCGAGCGGAAGCGCTCGTTGAGCTTGGTGCCGTTGATGAGGTTCTTCAGTTCGACCTGGTTGTAGGCGCCGCCCTTGCCGGGCTTGACGGTGTTGGTCTTGACCGCCACCCAGAGGCCGCCATCGTGCTCGATGACATAGCCGGGACGGATTTCGTTGCCATTGATCTTGGCCATGATGATGCGATCCGGAATGAGATTTTCGCCGGGACAAGCGATTTAGGGGCCCCCAAGACCACAAATCGTTGGAAGAGGCAAGGGAGCGAGGCGGGTTCCGGCTGTGCGGGTGGGGCCGGATGCTGAACAGCTGCATGCCGCCGTCAGGGCAGGCGGTTCGCTTTCTGCAAGGCCTGTTTTGTCTGATCGTCGCTCAGGCCCTGCAGGAAATCGTCCATTTGCGGGTCGATGAGACCGGCGCGGCGGGCAAGGATGTACCAGGCTCCGGCGAGCACCAGGTCCGGGTCCGTGCCAATGCCTTGCATGTAGAGCTTCGCCAGGCGGTTGCGGGCGGCGATATTGCCGCCCTCGGCCGCCTGCTTGGTCCAGCCGAAAGCCGATTTCAGGTCACGGGCGCCGCCACGGCCCTCGATCATCCAGGCCGCCAGATCGATCTGCGCGGTGTCGTAGTTCTGCCTTGCGGCCTGTGCCAGGAACTGCCTTGCCTTCACATCGTCACGGGGCTTGCCGCCGACGCCGTTGGCATAAATCTGCGACATGGCGTACTGGGCATCGGCCAGACCAGTGGCGGCGGCGCGTTCATAGTACGAAACCGCCCTGGTCAGGCCCGCCTCGCCGGGGTCCTGCTGGACCAGCATCTGCGCGAAATTGAACTGCGCCAGCTGGTTGCCGGCCTCGGCGGCGGCCTGCATGAGCGCATAGGCTTCCTTTTCGTCTTTCTTGACGTAGCGGCCGTCGAGCAGCATCAGCGCATACTGGAACTGCGATTCCGGCACGCCCTGCTCGGCGGCCAGCGCGTACCATTTGGCGGCCTCCGCCGTGTTCACCGGCACACCCAGCCCGCGCGACAGGATCTCGGCCACCAGCGTCTGCGCCGTGGCATCGCCATTTTTCGCGCGGACCAAAGCGAGGTTGTAGGCCGTCTTGTAGAGACCGCGCTGGAAGGCGCCATAGGCGGCGTCCGCCGGCTTGGCCCCGAAACGGTCGGGATTGATGGTGTCGGCCGAAGGCAACGGCGCGGGTTCCGCCGTGGTGGCGGGCTGCGGCAACGGATTCTCGATCGGCTTGTCGGTATGCACGCCGGCCACTGGCTTCGCCTGCGGCACGGGAACGGTTTCGGCGGCGGCGGCCTGGATCATGACCACTGCCAGCAGGGCCTGGAGGGGAAGCCTTGCCGGGGACACGTCAATCCTCGAAGCGCGGCGCGGTTTCGTCGAGCAGCGCATTGGCCCGGGCGATGGCCGCTTTCGGATCGACGCCGTCGGCGAAGACGGCGCTCGACAATGCGACAAACTCGGCGCCGGTCGCGGCCACCGTTTCGACGGAGGCAAGATCGGATCCGGCCATGACGATGCACGGAATCTGGATCATCTGCGCCCACCATTGGCCCAGCGACAGGTTGCGCGGGTGTGGCTCGGGTTTGTTGTCGTAGCCGAAGCGGCCGAAGAAGATATAGTCGGGCCGTGTCTCGCCGAGTTCCAGCGCGTCGTCGCGCGTCTTGGCGCCCCCGGCGCCAACCATCATTTTCGCCTGCAAATGCTCGATCGTCTCGGCCAGTTCGTCCTTGCCGGTCTCGACATGGATGCCGTCGGCGTGAACGCGGCCGGCGATGCGCGTGTCGCCGGCAATGATCACGGCGGCGCCCGCGGCCTGCGCCGCCGGCACGATCTGTTCGGCGAAGGCCTGGAAGGAGGCTTCGTCCATGCCATTCTCGGGCAGCACCAGCGAGGCGACGTCGCCGCCGTCGAATGCCGCCGCGATACGGGCCGCCGGCACGCCAGGCGGCGCGATCAGCACGATGCGGCAGCGGTTGGGGGGCGTTGCGTCATTCATTGTTCTTCGATCCCGGGTTTTCGCCTATGCCGGGCGAAGATGGTTGGATTGCGGCATAGAGCAAAGCGCCGGGATTGAACAGGCCGCGCAATCGGGATCGTGTCGTCGAACGCCGGTGGCCGGCCTCTATTGAGCCGGCTCGGGATTAGATGCTTTCGACTTCCACAGCGACCAACCGAGATTCATGCCGGCCGCCGCGGTCAGGATGAGGGCTGCGCCGACGACCTGGCTGAGATGCAGGCGGTGGCCGAAGGCAATCACGTCGACCAGGATGGCGACGACGGGATAGATGAAGGACAGCGATCCCTGCAGATGGGTCGGCAGTTTCTGGATAGCGCCGTACATCAGTATGTACATCAGGCCGGTGTGGACGACGCCGAGCGTCGCCAGCATCGCCCAGCTCCACGGATCGGCGGGCAGATGAGACAGATTGGCGAGCGGCGCCAGCATGACGACGCCGACGCAGACCTGGATCAGCGCGATAAGGTGTGGCGGCGTGCCCTTGAGCCTCTTGGCGACGATAGCCGCGACCGCCCAGAAGAAGGCTGCGGCCAGCGCCATCAGGATTCCGGCAAAATAATTCGTGCCGACTTCGCCGGCGTCCGGAGCAGCCTGAACGATCAGCACCATGCCGGCGAAGGCGATGGCGAGCCAGGTCAGATTGGTCAGCGTCAACCGCTCGGCGAAGAAGAGCGCGCCGAAGCCGACCAGCATGAAGGGCTGGGTGTTGTAGACGGCGGTGGCGATGGAGATCGACGCGCGCGAAAAGGCGCTGAACAAGAGCACCCAGTTGATGACGATGGCCGCGCCGCCAAGGGCGGCAAGGGCGAGGGTGCGCGGCGACAGCCGGTTGCGCAGCAGCCCAAGCGAAGCGCAGATCACAAGCAGCGTCACCGCGCCGAATGCGCAGCGCCAGAACACCACGTCCATGATCGGCTGGCCTGACATGACGACGAACCATCCGATCGTCCCCAGGATCGCCATTGCCGCCGACATTTCGACCGTGCCGCGCACCGTATCGTTCATGATAAGCCCCTTGGACGTTGAGCTGGCATAATCTCATGCAGTCTTGGGGCTTTCTATCTCTCATGAAAGGCTGTATGGGAAAGATGCCTAATTATATTAGGTAAAGAGCGAAAATCATGAGAAAAGAAAATGCTGGATGATCTCGACCGTCGTCTGCTCGAAATCCTGGTTAGGGATGCGCGGACGTCGTTGAAGGACCTTGCCGCTGAAGTCGGTCTTTCCTCACCAAGCGTTTCGGAGCGGCTGCGGCGGCTCGAGGAGCGCGGCGTCATCCGGGCGTTCACCGTAGAGATCGATCCGCAGGCGCTGGGCTATACGCTGCAGGCGATCGTGCGGATCAAGCCCTTGCCCGGCAAGCTGCACATCGTTCAGAAGTTGATCGAGGAGATCGCCGAGTTCGGCGAATGCGACAAGGTGACGGGCGACGACTGCTTCATCGCCCGGCTGTTCGTGCGCTCGATCGGCGATCTCGACGGCATTCTCGACCGCATTGCCGACAAGGCCGAGACCAGCACCGCCATCATCAAGGCGCAGCCGATCCGGCGGCGTCCGCCACCGCTCGGGGTACAATCGGCTTCATAGTCCTGGCTGTGTCCGGCCCTGCTGGACATGCGCGGCCGGTCCGCAAGATAATTGTCAGAAGAGCGAGAAAGCATGGCACAGAATATTTATGACCAGCCGGATTTCTTCGCCGGCTACAGCCAGCTCGGCCGATCGGTCGAAGGCCTGGACGGTGCCGCCGAATGGCCGGCGCTGCGCGCGATGCTGCCTGAAATCAGCGGTCTGCGGGTCGTCGATCTCGGCTGCGGCTTCGGCTGGTTCTGCCGCTGGGCGCATGAGAACGGAGCCGCCCAGGTCCTCGGGCTGGACCTGTCGGAGAAGATGCTTGCCCGGGCGAAAGCCGCTGGGCCGGACACAGGCATTGCCTATGAGAGAGCCGATCTCGGTCAACTCAGCCTGCCGCAAGGCGGGTTCGATCTCGCCTACAGTTCGCTTGCCCTGCATTATGTCGAGGACGTCTCGCGCCTGTTCGCAACGGTGCACCAGGCGCTGGCGCCCGGCGGGCATTTCGTCTTCTCGACGGAACATCCGGTCTACATGGCGCCGACCCGGCCCGGCTGGGTGGTCGACGGAGAGGGCCGCAAGATATGGCCCGTCGACCGATACCTCGTGGAAGGTCCGCGCAAGACCGACTGGCTGGCCAAGGGCGTGATCAAGTATCATCGCACGACCGGTACGACGCTCAACGCGCTGATCGGAGCCGGCTTCACCATCGAGCGTGTCGAGGATTTCTGTCCCACGGCCGAGCAGATCGCGGCAAGGCCGGAACTGTCGGAAGAGCTCGAACGGCCGATGTTCCTGCTCGTCTCGGCACGGCGCTAGGCCACGGCGGGCCGCCACAATCGGCGAGCCACAATTTGCTGTCGCCCGACCGGTGAATCTCGGCTATTCAGGGCCTACGCGCTTTCCCTCCAGACCAGCCCCTCCCATGTCAGGCCTGCTTCTCGATCCGTGGTTCTACGCGGCCGCCATTCCGGCGGTCATCCTGGTCGGCCTGTCCAAGGGCGGCTTCGGTGGCGCCGTCGGCTTCGTCGGCGTGCCGCTGATGGCGCTGACCATCCCGCCGGTGCAGGCGGCCGCCATCCTGCTGCCGATCCTGTGCCTGATGGATATCGTTTCCGTCTGGACGTGGTGGGGCGTGTATGACCGCAAGATGCTGGTCGACATGATGCCTGGCGCCGTCATCGGCATCGGCCTCGGCTGGCTGACCGCCGCGCTGGTCACAGAAGAGGCGGTGCGGCTGATCGTCGGCGCGGTGGCCATCATCTTCGTGCTGCGCTGGCTGTATCTGCAGTTCCGCCATGGCTCCGACCATGCCGCCGAGCCCAATCGGGTGGCTGCTGCCCTCTGGGGAACGGTCGCCGGCTTCACCAGCTTCGTCGCCCATGTCGGCGGTCCGCCCTTCCAGGTCTACGCCTTGCCGATCCGGCTCGACCCCAAAATCCTGTCGGGGACAGCCGCGATCTTCTTTGCCGCCACCAATGCCCTGAAGCTCGTGCCCTATTTCGCGCTCGGTCAGTTCGACACCGCCAACCTGACGGCATCCGCCGTACTCATGCCGCTGGCGCCGCTCTCGACCATCGCGGGCGCCTGGCTGGTGCGGCGCATGCGGCCGGAGATCTTCTATCCCTTCACCTATGCCACGGTCGCGGTGGTGGCGGTGAAGCTGCTCTGGGACGGGATAGCCGGCCTGATGTAGAGAGCGGGGCGGCGCTCGCGCCGCCTCCGAATCGCAAGACGTCATGCGGCGCTGGGCGCCAGGCGACGGGCCCCACTGAAGGCCAGTATGGCGCCTGTTATCACGACCAAGGCCATCGCCGCCAGAATGCCGATGTCGTGCACCGTCGGCTTCAGCACCATGTCGGCGACGATGACCAGCATCACCGCATAATCCAGGCGCGCGGCGCGCATCATGCGCTCGCCGATCTCCAGCACAGCAGGCGTGACGCCGTCCCTGGCGACCATCGCGCCCATGCGCTCGCCCGTCGGCTTGAAGATGAACATGCCGATGGAAAAGGTGGTCGCGTAACCGACGAGGCCGATGACGATCCAGAGATCGGAAAAGCCGACCCAGAAGCCGCACATGATGAGACCGAAGACGAGGGTCAGCATCGACATCGGCGCGAAGAACCGGCCGCCCAGCTGGCCGCTGGCGCGCATTGCCTGGAGCTTCTCCTCGATGTTGCCGGCGCGCTGGGCAAGCGCGCCGAGGAGGAAAAGCACGAAGCCTCCTCCAACCCATAGCATTGCCGTGGCGACGTGAAGGAATTTGACGATCGAATACCAGTCCATGTGTTGCTCCCGAGGCAAATATTGCGAGTTCGCGGCGGCGCGGATTTGCGCCGGCCGTCGGAGGAGCGGGCGTCTAGCGCGGCGGCTGTTTCGGGATAATGCCGCGAAAAGGCAGGGCTCTGTTTCGGCATCGAGTAAAAAAGGGATTGCTAATATGGAAATCCCGCGCCGGCTTTTTCTGGTAAGCTCGCAGGCTCCGGGGAGGGGTTGGCGCGACATCGTGCGGAAACAGAGCCGATGCTAGTGCGCCGATGCCGGGAGCCCGGCGGCGAGACGATTCGCCTGGAGATCAACCCATTCCCGAAACGGGAAAAGGCATTTGGGGGAACTGACATGCAAGGGGTAGCCCGGAATTTCTTCACTTTGGCCATCATCTATGCGCTATGCGGCATGGCGCTCGGCATTCACATGGCGATCAGCCAGGACCACGGCCAGATGCCGACACATGCCCACATCATGGTCGCGGGGTGGCTGATGTCGGCGGTTTTCGCCTTCTTCTACCATCTGTTTCCGGCAGCCGGGCAGAAGACCCTCGCGGTCATCCATTTCTGGCTGACGGCGATCAGCGGCATCGGGCTCATGATCGGCCTCTATATCCTGCTTGCCGGCCATGAGGCGATCGAGCCGTTGCTCGGGATCGCTTCCATGGGGTTCTACGCAGGCATGCTGCTGTTCGCCTTCATTGCCTTGCCGACGGTCTGGAAAAAGGCCTGATCAGAGCCCGCCGGACTGTGCTGTTACGGCACAGAAGGACGGCGTTCGGTTAAAAAACATCGGCGCCGTTAAAGGTTCATTAAGCTTTACAGGCGTTTACTATGTGCATCCAGTGATCTGGATTCTTACCGAGTGGTTGGAGCCACTTTGTTTGACGCCTCCCTGTTAAACTCCTGAGAGCCGCCTTATCCGCGGCTCTTTTTTTGTCCGCATTCCGGCGGCGCGCCGCCGGACGGAACGCCGTTAACCTTCTGTTAAACATGTGCTTGCCTTCACCCCCTGTGAAGCGCATTTTCAAGCTTCAGTCATATAGGGTGCCGGGTGTATCGGCAGTGAGCCGTATCGGCCGGTTGCAAGTGCAGGGGCGTAATCAATGAACGAGCCTTCGAAGGGCAGCGCGAAAACCGTCAAGCTGGCGGAACGCCGGGTGTTTTCGCACTCCTTCAAACCGCTCTACCAGGAAGGCATGGGCCTGGTCGAACAGGCGGCCGAGTATCTCGACGGCAAGGGCCGGGCCGAGGCGAAGAAACTGTCTCGGCTGGCGGCGACGCTCTACGCGGCCGAATCGATGCGGCTGACCACCAGGCTGATGCAGGTCGCTTCCTGGCTGCTTCTGCAGCGCGCCGCCAATTCCGGCGAGATGACGCGCGATCAGGTCGCTTCGGAAAAGTCCAAGGTGCGCCTCGACACGGCTTCCGCCCATGACGAGGCAGCCGGCTGGGCCGAACTGCCCAAGGATTTCCTCGACCTCGTCAACCGCTCGCTGCGCCTGCAGGCGCTGGTGCGCCGCATGGACGACGAGATCTACGGCGCCGGCGCCATGGTCGACATGCAGCCGGTGGCGCGCCGTCCCAATCCGGTCTCCGACCAGATCAGCCTGCTCAACACGGCCTTCGCCCGCAACTAACCCGCCAGCGTTTCCGGTTTGTTCACATTTCGCTGGCATCGCTGTCGGCGAAAGGTAGGATGGCCGGATGGGGGACGCGATTCGCATCATCGGTATCGATCCGGGGCTCAGGCGCACCGGCTGGGGCATCGTCGAGAGCCTCGGTAATTCCTTGCGCTTCGTTGCCTCGGGCACGGTGCGCTCAGAAGACAAGGCGGCCCTGGCGACGCGGCTCTGCCAGTTGCATGACGGGCTCGCCGAAATCCTGCATCAGGCAATGCCGCACGAGGCGGCCGTCGAACAGACCTTCGTCAACAAGGATGCCGTGGCGACATTGAAGCTCGGCCAGGCGCGTGGGATCGCCATGCTGGTGCCGGCGCGGGCAGGTCTCGTCGTCGCCGAATACGCGCCCAATGCGGTGAAGAAGGCCGTGATCGGCGTCGGCCATGGCGACAAGAAGCAGATCCACATGATGGTGAAGGTGCTGCTGCCGAAGGCGATCTTCGACACCGAGCATGCCGCCGACGCGCTCGCCATCGCGATCTGCCATGCCCATCACCGCCAGAGCGCGGCCTACCGGATGGCGCTTGCCGGTTAGGCGTGTTCTTGACTTGTTCACGTCTTGACGATAAGTAATACCTCAGGGGTATTACCATGCGCGTGACCACCAAAGGACAAGTTACAATCCCCAAGCCTATCAGGGACCAACTGGGCATCGGCCCCGGTTCCGAGGTAGAGTTCGTGGCCACCGACCGGGGCGTCCAGCTGGTTGCCGTCAACGAGGATCTCTCCCAGGAGGAGAAATTGCGCAGGTTCAGTGATGTCCTCGATCGTATGGCGGGGACACTGGATTTGGGAGGGATGACCACCGATCAGTACATGGAATGGTTGAGGGGCCCGCGTGAAGATCTCGACGTTGATTGACACAAATGTCCTGATCGACGTTTGGGGATCGGCCGGACCGCTGAAAGAATGGTCGGCGTCGGCGATCGCTGCCTGCCGCCGCGACGGTGCCTTGATCGTCAACACGATCATCTGGTCCGAGTTGGCGCCGTTGATCGCGACGGAGACGGCGCTTCGAAAAGCGGCCGACATGCTGGAGATGGACCGCGAACTTGTCCCCTGGGAGGCAGCATTCCTCGCCGGCGTCACGCATTCGCGCTATCGCCGGGCCGGCGGTGTCCGGGAAAGGACCTTGCCCGATTTTTTCATAGGCGCTCATGCCACCGTTGCCGGACAT
The DNA here is from genome assembly GCF_017306585.1 of Mesorhizobium sp. GTDB lineage: Bacteria > Pseudomonadota > Alphaproteobacteria > Rhizobiales > Rhizobiaceae > Mesorhizobium. Next base: position 14,208 of record NZ_JAFKIC010000231.1, read on the forward strand.
CGCCTTCTGACACGCGATGCCGCGCGCTATCGCAGCTACTTTCCTGACCTCCACATCATATCGCCGGAAACGCATCCATGAGGGCCTATCTTCCATGAAAGACCAGGCATGATCGGCAAGCTCAAGGGCACGCTGGACGAGATCGACGAAGACCATTGCCTCGTCGATGTGCATGGCGTCGGCTACGTCGCCTACTGTTCGGCGCGAACGCTTGCCGCACTGCCTTCGCCCGGCGAAGCGGTGGTGCTGTTCATCGAGACCTATGTTCGCGAGGACATGATCCGGCTCTACGGCTTCCAGTCGGCGCTGGAGCGCGAATGGTTCCGGCTGTTGATGAACAATGTGCAGGGCGTCGGCGCCAAGGTGGCGCTGGCCATACTGTCGACACTGGCGCCGGCGGACCTGGCCAATGCGATCGCGCTGCGCGACATCGCCATGGTTTCTCGTGCGCCCGGCGTCGGCAAGAAGGTGGCCGAGCGCATCGTCACGGAGCTGAAGGCCAAGGCTCCGGCCTATGCGGGCGCAGCATCGGGTACGATCGGCCTCAAGCAGGAGCTCGGCGAGGGCGTCGCCCCGGCGCCGATCACCGACGCGGTCTCGGCGCTCGTCAATCTCGGCTATTCCCGCGACATCGCCGCCAATGCCGTGTCGGCGGCGCTGAAGACGGCGGGTGAGGGCGCCGATGCGTCCAAGCTGATCCGCTTCGGGCTGAAGGAACTGGCGCGGTGATGGTTGAAGACAAATTCCAACTACGATATGCTTGGTAAGTAATTTCTCAGAAAGTAGGAAAATGGGCGCATATGCAAGCCTGACGTCGAAGGGCCAGCTGACCATCCCGAAGGACGTGCGGGACGCTCTGTCGCTCAAGGCGGGCGACATGATCGCCTGGACCGTGGTGGATGGTTATCTGGTCGGAACGCCTCGCAATCTGGAATTCGACGACCTCGCTGGATTTTTGGGAGATCCGCCAGGCGGCCCGGCATCGTTTGAAGAAATCGATGCCGCGGTGCGCGAGGCTGTTGGACGGCATGTCGTAGGAGAAACGCCAAAGAGCGGACAGGGCAGCGCGTGACGTCGGTAGGCATCGATACGAATGTTTTGCTGCGGATGGTGCTGAACGATGACGCTGAGCAAAGGGCAAGCGCCATCGCGTTCGGGAAAGGCCTCACTGAAAAGACCCCGGGCTTTGTCAGCCTGATCGTTCTCGTAGAATTTAGCTGGTCGCTGATTTCGCGCTATAGGATGCCCAAGGAACAGGTGCTCGCGGCAATCCAAAGACTGCTGAAGATCAGAACGTTGGTGTTCGAGGATTTCGATGCCATCGTGATAGCACTCGAAAGATCCAACGCGCCGCAAGTTGACTTTGCTGATGCGCTGATCGCCGAGCACAACCTGAATCTGGGCTGTTCGCATACGGTCACGTTCGATCGGCGAGCCGCCGGGGCCATCGCCAGCATGGAACTGCTTGCATGACCCTTTCCCCCCGCCTCATCGCTCCCGAAAAACGCGGCGAGGATGCCGACCAGACCCTGCGGCCGCAGACGCTCGACGATTTCGTCGGCCAAGCGGCGGTGCGGGCCAATCTCAAGATCTTCATCGAGGCGGCCAAGGGGCGCAAGGAAGCGCTCGACCATGTGCTGTTCGTCGGGCCGCCGGGTCTCGGCAAGACGACGCTGGCGCAGATCATGGCGCGCGAGCTCGGCGTCAATTTCCGCTCGACCTCAGGGCCGGTGATTGCAAAGGCCGGCGATCTGGCGGCGCTGCTCACCAATCTTGAAGAGGGCGACGTTCTCTTCATCGACGAAATCCACCGGTTGAACCCGGCGGTGGAGGAAATCCTCTATCCCGCGATGGAGGATTTCCAGCTCGACCTGATCATCGGCGAAGGGCCGGCGGCGCGTTCGGTCAAGATCGATCTTGCCCGCTTCACGCTGGTCGCGGCCACCACGCGGCTGGGCCTGCTCACCAATCCGCTGCGCGACCGCTTCGGCATTCCGGTGCGGCTCAACTTCTACACGGTCGAGGAACTGGAACAGATCGTGCGGCGCGGCGCGCGCATCCTGCAGATGCCGCTCGGCGAGGATGGCGCGCTGGAGATCGCACGGCGCGCGCGCGGCACGCCGCGCATCGCCGGCCGGCTGCTGCGCCGTGTGCGCGATTTCGCCTCGGTCGCCGGCGACGGTCATGTCGACCGCGTCATCGCCGATGAGGCGCTCACCCGGCTGGAGGTCGACGCGCTCGGCCTCGACGCGCTCGACCGCCGCTATCTCAATATGATCGCGCGCAATTTCGGCGGCGGTCCCGTCGGTATCGAGACGATCGCGGCCGGGCTCTCCGAGCCGCGCGACGCGATCGAGGACATCATCGAGCCCTATCTGATCCAGCAGGGCTTCATCCAGCGCACGCCGCGCGGCCGTATGCTGACGGCCAATGCCTGGCGCCATCTCGGCCTCGACGCGCCGAAGGATCTGGCGCAGCAGCAGATCAACCTGTTCCAGGAGGAATAGAAGGATAGCGGTCAGGCGTGGGCGCGGATTCCCAGATCGGCGATCAAAGCCCAGCGATCAAGCATCAGTGAACAGGCCTGCGCAAATTCTCCTCATCTTCGCCGGCTTGCGGGCGTATTCGTGGAATTTATCGCAGCCTCGCGGCATGCCGCCGTGATCCGAGTGCCGGAGCCAATCAATGATAAGCAGACGCGGGTTCCTGCGCTTCATCGGCGGATCGTTCCTGTCGGTCGCCTCGTTCAGCGCCTATGCCGTCGGCATCGAGCCGATGCTCTTGACGCATGTGAAGCGCTATGCGCTGACGCCGCCGCATTGGCCTGACGGCCTGAAGCTGCGCGTCGTCGCGCTCGCCGATATCCATGCCTGCCGGCCTTGGATGACGCCGGAGCGGATCGCTTCGCTGGCCGAAGAGGCGAATGCCTTGCAGCCGGACCTGATCGTGCTGCTCGGCGACTATATCGCTGGCATGCGCCTCGTCTCGAAAAGGGTGACGCCACCGGAATGGGCCGGCGCCCTGTCGGGCCTGAAGGCGCCGCTCGGCGTGTTGTCGATCCTGGGCAATCACGACTGGTGGGCCGACGGCTTCGCGCAGCGCGCCGAGGCTGGTCCGACGATCGCGCGCAAGGCCCTGGAAAAGGCCGGCATCCCGGTTCTGGAAAACGATGCCGTGCGCCTGGAGAAGGACGGTCATGGCGTGTGGATCGCCGGCCTCGCCGACCAGTTGGCGCTGTTGCCGAAAAGGCAGCATGAGCCGCCCAGGGGACTGGACGACCTCGACGGCACACTGGCCAAGATCAGCGACACTTCGCCCGTCATACTGCTGGCGCACGAGCCGGACATTTTCCCAAAAGTGCCGTGGCGCGTGTCGCTGACGCTGTCGGGACATACCCATGGCGGGCAGGTGCGGTTGTTCGGCTATTCGCCGATCGTGCCGTCGCAGTACGGCAACCGCTACGCCTATGGCCATGTCGTGGAGAACGACCGCAACCTGATCGTGTCTGGCGGGCTCGGCTTCAGTAACCTGCCCATCCGCTTCGGCATGCGTCCGGAGATATTGCAGATCGACCTCGGCTGATCGCCTTCAGGGCAGGCTTCGGATCGCGTTCAAGACATCGGGCTCGGCCTTGTCGCCGTTGAAGGCATCGACGATGCCGAAGGCGCCGCCATAGCTCCACACCGACCAGGAGAAGCCGTGCGCCTCGGCGCGCGCGATCATATCCCGGACATAGGCGGCGCGATATTCGCCCGGCACGACATATGCGTTGCCGTATTCCTGGCGGATCATGCCGAACTCGCCCAGCGTGATGTTTTCCGGCTTGATGCCGTTGGCTTTCGCCCAGGCCTCGACCTTCTTGAATGGCGCATCCATCAGCCCGAGCAGTTTTTGCGGGCTGTCCATGCTTGCGACCTGCTCGTCGAGATAGGCAAGCAGGCCGCTCTGCCGGGTCCAGGGCGCCTCCGCCTTGATGCGAGCGCGGATGGTGTCGAGCGTCACGTCGAGCTGCGCCTTGGGCACCGCTGTCAGCGGATAGGGCAGGCCTGTCACATAGGGGATGAAATCGCCGGCCCAGGTCGCGCCCTGATGGGTAAGCAGGAACGGATCGTAGGAATGAAAAGTCCAGATGATGTTGTCGTCGGGGATTGCCTTGGGATCGATCTTGTCCAGCGACGAAGCGGCGGAATAGCAGGCGCCGGTCAGCACCAGAGTCAGTTTGGTCGCCGAGGATCGCGCCGCGGCGAACAGCTTGCGCTGGCGTTCTGGCCAGAGGCTTGTGCCGTCGGCGTCGCAGTCGACGATCGGCTCGTTCATCAGTTCGAAGGCGACCCTTTGCGGATCCTCCCCGGCGAGCGTGCGGCCCATCCTGCGCACCATGTCGACATAGCGCTCGAAGGTCTGGGGATCGTCCATCACCTCGGCCATGCCGACCTTGCGGCTGCCGCCAGCCGGGATCAGGTGCATGTCGACGATCACCTTCAGGCCGGCGCGGTTGATCATGCGCACGGAGTCCAGCACGCTGGCATAGAGGTCGTCGCGCAGGGCCTCGGTCTTGTCGGACAGGAAAGGCGAGGGGTCGACCGGCATGCGCAGGAAATCGAAGCCGGTGTCCTTCAGGGCCTTCAAATCCTCGTCCTTGAGGAATTTGCGCCATTCCGGATAGGGCAGGATAGCCTTGGCATCGCCCCATTGATCCTGGCCGGGCCAGGTGACCCACTGGTCGAGGTTGAGGCCGCGCTTCATCGAGAAGGCGGCGCCCTGCCCAGGCAGAGCTGAAACGATCAGCACAAGCAGCGCCGCCATCAAGGTCTTGATCATCGCCGTCAACAGTGCCATCGGGTTCATGCGCCGAAATTACGTGCCTTGTCGGGACTGAAAAAGGAAGCGCAATGGACGATCATGGTGAATCGGCGACGCTGCTGGCGGGCATTTCCGGCGCGCTGACCGCATTCGGCCACCGGCTGATGGCGCGGGTCTACTATGCCGACACGGATTTTTCAGGCGTCGTCTACCACGCGCGCTATCTGGAATTCCTCGAGCGCGGCCGCTCCGACTATCTCAGGCTGACCGGCGTCCACCATACCGAACTTGCCAGCGGCAGCCATGGCGAAAGAATAGTCTGGGTGGTGCGCCGCATGGAGATCGACTTCCGAGCGCCGGCCCACATCGACGATATCCTGACCGTCGATACCCGCACCGATAGCATTTCGGGGGCCCGCATCTTCATGGCGCAACAGCTCAAGCGCGGTGACGAGGTGCTGGTCGAGGCCAAGGTCGAGGCGGCGATCATCGGCGAGAATGGCAGGCCAAGGCGGTTTCCCAGGGAGTGGGTCGCGGCGTTCATGCCCCCGGTGGGCTGACATCAGGCCAATGCCCGTGGCGCCCCGCTGGCATCAGCCCTAACCCGGTGGAACCATGGCGTTGAGCAGCCGGCTTGCGGCAATGCGCCGCGCCTTGGCGGCTAACCCATCCTTAACCATAACGGTTCATGAAGAGATTGGTGAAGATTGGCGTCATCCAGCGCCTTCGTTTCACCAATATTTGCCCCGAAAAGGCCGCGAAAGGCTCGGTTTGGGGTGTCCGGTAGCTTCGTGCGAACCGACCACAAGGGATGCCAGGGGCCAGCCGCCAGCTTCGCCCGGAAAATCTTAAGGACGTTACGATGGAACATAT
>NZ_JAFKIC010000232.1 GCF_017306585.1 Mesorhizobium sp.
GAACCGCCATAGCCGAGGCCCGGATAGATGAAATGGTAGCCGATGCGCGGGTCGCTGCCGATGCCCTTGCGCACCTCCTCGATGTCGGCGCCGAGTTGCTCGGCAAGGTTGGCCATCTCGTTCATGAAGCTGATCTTGGTGGCCAGCATGCAGTTGGCCGCATATTTGGTGAATTCGGCGCTGCGCACGTCCATCACGATCATCTTCTCGTGGTTGCGGTTGAAGGGCGCGTAGAGCTCGCGCATCACCGCCTCGGTCTCCTCGCTCGAAGTGCCGACGATGATGCGATCGGGCCTCATGCAATCGGCGACGGCCGAGCCCTCCTTGAGGAATTCGGGATTGGAGGCGACGTCGAAGGTGAGGTCCTCGCGGCCTCTCTTCTTCAGCGTCTCGGCGATCCTGGCCTTCACCTTCTCGCAGGTGCCGACCGGCACGGTCGACTTGCCGACGACGATCTTGGCGCTGTCCATCTCGCGGCCGATGGTCTCGGCGACCGCCAGCACATATTTCAGGTCCGCCGAACCGTCCTCGCCGGGCGGCGTGCCGACCGCGATCATCTGGATCTCGCCGTGCCTGACGCCGGCGGCCGCATCCGTGGTGAACTTGATGCGGCCGGCGGCATGGTTTTCCCTGACGATGCTTTCGAGACCGGGCTCGAAGATCGGGACGAAACCCTGGTTGAGCCGCTCCACCTTGCTGGCGTCGACATCGACGCAGACAACCTGGTGGCCAACCTCGGCCAGCACCGCCGCCTGCACGAGGCCGACATAGCCAATTCCAAACACCGTCAAGTTCATTCGGTTTCGTTCCTGTGCAGGGCCTGGAACCGTTTTCGGTCCGGCCGGTTCAATTCGTCTTTCCCGATTCTTTTATGCTGCAGGCCACTGATTCCGGAAACTGGCAGGCATCGCCGAGCGCGGTGAAAGCGACACGCTGGACCTGCAGCGAAACCTTGCGGCCCGGATCCGCGAATGCGCCCATCCAGCCCTTCATCATGTCGCTGCCCCAAAGGCTGAAGAAGATCTTCTGGGCATGCGTGGGCAGCTTCGCCGGATCGGTGATGGTGTTGACCAATTGGCCGTTGACATACCAGCGCAGGGAATCCTTCTGCCAGACGAAGGCGTAGTCGTTGAAGGCGCCGTCGGTGCCACCGGGCACATCGACCAGTTTCTCGTTCTTGCCCTTGCCGCCGATATAGGCGTTGACCTGCACCTTGGAGGTGTCCTTGGTCAGGACCTCGAAGTCGATCTCGTCCCAGGGCTGCTTGTCGGAAGGACCGATATAGGTGAAAAACGCCGCGTTGAGGCCCGAGCCGCTGTCGGTCTTCATGCGCGCCTCATAGGTGCCATAGCCGAAGCGCTGCTTGGTCTGGATCTCACCGCAGGCAAAATCGCGATCCTTCAGCTTCTGCTTTTCGAAGCCCAGCGACAGCACCCCGTCGGTAAGCTCCACCAGCCCCTTCGACCAGGTGCAGTTCTGATGGCTGCCGTTGTTCCAGCCGTCGGAAACATACCAGCGCGAACGGTCGAAACTCTTGAAGTCGTCGACGAAGGAAGGGGCGGACTGGATATCCTGCGCCCGGGAAGGGGCCGACCACAGGCTGCCGAGGGCGGCCAGCGCCAACGCGGCAGGGCAAGCCAGCCTGCGCCAGCCTGCTTGCCTGGCGCGATGGAGGACGGGCCGCGCATCAATTCCGCTCGTGGACGTAGTCTTCGGATCCGAATTCATACCAAACTCACCTTTGTGCTGTGCGTCCCCAACCCAAAGTCGACGTTTGAACCGCTTCCAAACGGGCCAACCTTGGCCTCTGCCTGACCTCTCCCGATTTCCCTCTTCTGTTTTGCACCATACCTTGAAGCGTGCATCATTCCTTCGAAGTACAGCCACGCCCTCATCGTCACGCCCGACCGGCGCCCGCGGGCCTGGTGAAATCAGCGGCGGCCGAATCGTACGCCGTCCCCTCGTCGAAGACCGAATCCAGCGAATTGCGGAGTTCCTTCATCATGCCATTCTGGCGTGACAACGCCGCGATGCGGCGTTCGCTATTCAGGATCTGCTCCGTCAGCGCGCCGACTTCGGATGACCGGCGCTCGGAGGCCGAGCCGTTTTCCATGGCTTCGACGAGGAAGGCCGCATTCGTCGCCGTCTTGCGGTAGCGGCTTTCGAGGCCGGCTTTCTCGGCCTCGATCTCCGCCGCGATCTGCTCAAACAGCTTCGCCAGACGGTCGAAGCGCGCGATGTCAGCCTGCCGGTCGCGGGCCGGGTCCCTGGATCTGAAGCCGAATATCGAGGCCATGGGTTAGAGTCCTGTCATCATCCGACTTGCCCGGCCTGCGGGCCGGGCGCTGGCCAATCCCCGCCTCCGGGGCTCGAAAGTCGCATCGTCCCACTCCTCTGACGGGAGAGACTTCAGACCAGTCCGATCGGGGGCCAGTTCGGCTGGTCGTTCAATTGCTGCACCGCAACATAGACTGCCATCACCGGAGCCATGAGGCAACCACCCAATTCGTAAACTCATAAATCCGATGGAAATGGTTTGCGGGTCGACGTTGCCGTCGGCGATGAACCCTAGCTTTTCCCGAGGCTTATCGCTCCTTGCCCGTGCTGGTTCCGGCCATCAGGAAACGCAGCGGCGGCACATGCCTTTGCCTGGATACCAGGCCGACGCGACGAAACAGCGCTTCGAGTTTGTCCGACGCCACGCCCTGGACGATGGGGACAAGATTGGACTGGCTTGCGAAGGCATAGGCCGCCGCCGAGGCCAACCCCCGCTCGGCCTTCACGTCGAGGAAATTGCGCAGCCTGTATTTGTCGCGCACATGCCGCTCATGCCGCCGCAGCACCGCTTTGGAGCCTTCCGGCAGGCTGTCGATCGCCAGCAGCGCTAGGTCGGCGTCGGCCAGCCGCCGCAAATCCTGCGTCCTGTGGCGGCCGCTGAGCGAATCAGCGCGCACGATGGCGCCGTAGCCGCAGGAGCGGATGACCTTGAAGCGTGCCCCATGAGCGACCGCTCTTGCGTAGAGTTCATAGTCCTCGCCCAGGCGCAGCCCTTCATCGTAACGCAAGCCGTGGCGGTCGAGGAAGGCACGGCTGATCACAGGCTTCAGGAAGCCAAGCTCGCCCCTTTGCACGCTGCGCCTGGAGATATTGCCTTCGACGAAGCTTTCAAAATCGAGGAATTGCGGATCGGCGGCAAAATCCGGGGCGACGATCTTCGTCGCGTCGCTGGTCGCGTCGTCCCGGATGAGCATGATGTTGTCGGCCGCGAAATCCCAATCCGCGACGGCGAACAGGTTGCGAAACCGGCCCTCAAGGAAGAAGTCGTCCGCGTCCAGGATGCTGAGGAATGGTGCCTTCGAGGCGGCGATCGCGGCGTTGCGGGCAAAAGACGGCCCCCGGTTGATGTCGAGGCGCATCACCATGAGCCGGCCGCTGCCGTCATCGGCGGACCGGGCGACTTCGGCCGTCTTGTCCGTGGAACCGTCGTCGACGACGACGACCTCCGCCACCTCAGGCTCACGCAGCGCGGAAGCGATGGCAACCGTGATCGTACGCGCCGCGTTTTTGGCCGCGATGATCACGCAGACCTCGGATTTCGTCATCGACATGGGCTTGCCTCTTGCACAGGTTCCGATCTGCCCTCGCCCTGTACGCGTTCTATGTCCAACGCCGCCGCCGTCATTGGCTGGCCGGGCGTTCGAAGATGCGGCGGCTGAGATCCGCCGATGCCGCCCAGCCGGCCTCCGCCAGGTAGCGGACGGGAGCCCGGCCGCACAATTCCCACAACACCGTTCGCCGCTGTGGCCACCGTAGCGACGGCAGCCATGGCGCGATGACCATGTTGAGCAGGTCTTCATTGCCGATGCGCGACAGGATCGGCTTGGCCCGTTCCGACAGGAGCGTGCCGGTGCCGCCGAGAAGCACATCAGCGGCACGCAGGCCGAGCAGCAGCGTGTCCTCCAGCCCCTGGCTCACCGCCGCATCGAGCACGCGCCGCTGATCGGCTTCGTCAAGGCGGTTGGCGCTGGCCCTGATATCGCAGACATAGCCGGCGCAAGGCTCCCGGTTGAACAGCGCCTTGGCGACGCTGATGCACGACAGCATCAGCGTGTCGGCCGCCGAGGTGAACGGCACTTCCGCGCCGGCTATCCTGACCAGCCGTTTGCGCCGCAGGAACCCGTCGCCATCACGCGGGCTGGGTGAACCCGGCTGCTGAAGGCGATAGTGAAGGTCGACCGTGGACGATCTTGGCCCTTCGCCGCGGACCATGTGCTGTTCACCGAGGAAGCGTATCCACCAGACGGAGCGGGACTTGCCTGATACCTCGTAGCCGATGGAACGCAGCGCATCGCGCGCGTTTGCAAATCCTGCGGGGGAGACCAGGATGTCGACGTCGCCCGAAGGCTTCATGAAATGGTCGCCGTAAAGCAGATGCTGCTGGAACGGCCCTTTCAGAAAGACGAAATCGATCCGCCTGTCGCACAGCGCCCGATGAATCGCCATCGAATCCATCAGGCAGGCGGCATTCATCGAAACCGTTTGCCGGCGATAGGTGTCGAGCCACTGGAAAAGCTCGACCGGTCTGTCTCCCGCCGGGGCATGCGACAGCGTCTTCCAAGCGAAGGCGGCGACCTTGTTCAGCCTGGCGATATCGGCAATGGCGGCGGCGGAAAGACCCGCTGCCGACATCTGGCCCGCCGAGGCGGCAGGGGCCGCGAAATACAATCGTAAGCAGGCCCGCACATAGGCAATCTCGTCGGTGCAGTCGCCGACGCGCAGTCTTTCATAGGAGCTTTCCGGCAAGGCCATTAAGCGCACAGTCTCCAAAAGGCGGTTCGCGCGACGTGTATGCTGCAGGTGCGAAGCAAAGCATCGTCAAAAACCTGGGCGCCGTAAAGTCTTTCCTTTTGCACTGCAAAATTTTACAACCAGAGCGTTTGATGCCGGCCTTGCGAGCGGTGGCGTAAATGGCTGATTTTCCGAACCCGTCGACGCGTCTCAACCGGCCATCGACACCGTCCGGCTAAGGAAATTTCCGCTCCTTTAGCGCTGCCTAAAAAATCATCGCCGAGGTGGAATTTTTATGCAAGCAAAATCAATTGCTTAACGAATCGCCAGAAACACCTTCCGACCGCATTCGGTTTCCGCTCAAAAGAGGCCGAATTTTGAGCAACCCTCACACACATGGTGACGCCCGCAACCCATAATTGATTAACGCGGGGTAAATCAGGCTTGACTCATAAATGTTGCCATGCAGCTATTGCATCGCAGCATGAAAGTGCTGACGGTACTCGACAGGCCGTTTCCAGTCCTCATTGGAGAGTAAAATGGAACAGAATGTTGAAAAGCATGAGTACGAAACGCCTAGCCTGACGGTGCATGGTTCGATCGAGACCATCACCCAGGGCGGCGGCGGCAGCACGGCGATCGACGCGTCTTTTCCGGCGCACACCCCGATCGGCGACCTGACGTTCTCCTGAGTCAATGCTGGTCCTGGAGGAAGACGTTGGGCCTCCGGGATTGAATAACCATGAGAGGGAGCCGGGGATGAAAGTCCCCGACTTCCCTGGTTGGCACTGTTGGTTTTTGTCGTAGACGGCGTGTTGCAAGCGAGGTTTTAGGATGAACTGGAACCCATCCGAGCACGATTGCGTGAGTGCGACGGGGGATGCCGTGGCCTGCGAATTCGGCAATGGCCTCGCGCTCCTCAACCTGAAATCGAATGTCTATTACAGCCTCAACGGTGTCGGCGCTTTCATCTGGGAGCTGATTCAGGAGCCCAGGCCGATCGTGGATATCCGCGGCGCCGTGCTCGCGCGCTACAATGTCGATGCCGAGCGTTGCAGGGCCGATGTCGACGCGCTGCTGAGGGGCCTGGCTGAAAACGGGCTTGCGAGATTGCACAATGAGGCACTTGTCTAGGCAGGTTCCGTCAAAAGCCATGAGCTCGCGGCAAAAATCCTTGGCGGAAAAGAGACCGAACCCGGTGAAACGCCAGTCCGGCCGGCGTGGACTGGCCAGGGTTTTCTCGCTGAGCGGCTCCGAGGCCGTTTTCCTATGCCGCTGCCTGCTGGTGGTCGCGGCCGTTCGGCTCGGCCTGACGGTCCTGTCGTATAATCGCTTTCGCGCCATGGTGACCCGGCTCAACGCGCGCCAATGCGCCAGCATGGGCGAGCTGCGGCGCGTCGCCTGGGGGGTTGCCGCGGCCGCCCGCTTCGTGCCGCGCGCCACATGTCTTACGCAGGCGCTTTCGGGCCAATATCTTCTCGCGCGCCAGGGCAACGCCTCCAACATCCGCATCGGCATAGAGCGCGATACAGGCGCGCAGCTGAAAGCGCATGCCTGGCTGATCAGCGACAACCATATCGTGCTTGGCGGATCGCTGGACGGTTTCGCCCATCTGGTCGATCACGGCAGCCGATGAGCGGCATCGCCGGCACCCTGCAACGACAAGGCCCCGCGCCGGCCGATGCCGCGACCGACATACAGCGGATGCTGGCACGCATGCGCCACCGTGGCCCTGACGGAAATTCCTGGTGGCTGGACGCCGGCATCGCGCTTGGGCATGCCTGGCTCAACACCACCGACGAGGCTGGTCCCGGCCCGCTCACCATGGCCGGCGGCAGGCTTGCCATTACGGCGGATTGCCGGCTGGACAACCGCGACGAGCTGATGGCGAGGCTGGGCATACGCGACAGGTCGGTGCCCGACGCCCTGCTGCTGATGCGAGCCTATCTGCGCTGGGGTGAGGCCTGTCCCGTGCATTTGCAGGGCGATTTCGCCTTTGCCATCTGGGACGCGGAGCGGCAATTGCTGTTCTGCGCGCGCGACCATTTCGGGGTCAAGCCGTTCTATTATCACGCGGCGGACGGGCTGTTCGCCTTTGCCTCGGAAATCGGGCCGATGCTTGGCCTCGACGGGGTCGGCGCGCGGGTCAGCGAGCACCGGATTTCCGGCTTCCTGGCCGGGCTTCCCGACGACCCGCAATCCACAGCCTACAGCGATATCTTCAGCCTGCCGGCTCGCCACAGCCTGACGGTTACCGCGCAACAGGTCGCGTTGCGGCGGTACTGGCAGATCGAACCGTCGCCGCGGCCGTCGCGGTCCGATACGGCGGAGGAATTCGCCCATCTGTTCGCGCAATCGGTGCGCAACCGCATGCGCGGCAGTCAGGCCGTTGGCGCGATGCTGAGCGGCGGCCTCGATTCCTCCTCGATCGCCTGCGTGGCCGGCCTGCGCAACGCCGCCGACCGCAAACCGAAGCTGCCGACATTCTCGCTGGTTTTCGAGAAGGGTTCGCCGATGGACGAGCGATCCTTCATCGATGCCGTGCTCGAGCAGCAGACGATGGACCCGACCCTGATCCCGGTCGGCAATTATGCGCCCTTCGCGGAGTTCGAGCGGGTGCTGGAGGAACAGGAAGGGACATTCCTGGCGCCTGGCCTCACACTCACCCGCGGCATCTATCGCACGGCGGGCGCCAAGGGCATCAAGGTGCTGCTCGACGGCCATGGTGGCGACGAAGTCGTTTCGCCGGGCCATGGCCACCTGCACGAACTTGCCAATGGCGGCAGATGGCTGGACCTCTGGCGCGAGGTCCGCAGCGCCTCCAACACCTATGGCGACTCCACGCTCGGCCTCTATTTCCAGTTTCTAACGCTTTACGGGCCGGCCTGGCGCATCGCCAGGCTGAGGCAACTGGCGAACCGTGTCCTGGCGAGGATAGGCCGGCCTGTCCAACCGCGACGCGCGCGCAGCTGGCGCGACCTGATCAATCCGGACCTGGCAAGGCGGACCGAGCTCATCGACCGCTTTCACCGGGCCGGCTACATGCCGCCCGGTGTCCAGGCAAGCGATGCGCTCAGCCATCGCTGGATCCTGTCGAACGGCTATGTCCCGCACTCTTTCGAGGTGCTCGACAAGGCCGCGGCCAATTTCGGCGTCGAACCGCGTTATCCCTTCTGGGACAAGCCGCTGGTCGAATTCTGCCTGGCGCTGCCGGGCGAGGAGAAGCTCAGCCAAGGCTTTGGCCGCTATGTGCTGCGCCGCGCCATGGAAGGCGTTCTGCCGCCAGCGGTGCAATGGCGCCGCACCAAGATCGACTTCACCGCCAATCTGGTCAACGGCATGGTGCGCAACCATCGCGACCTCCTGGAGCAATTGCTCGTCTCTGACGCAGGCCGCATCGCGCCTTACGTCAACCTGCCACAGGTGAGCGCCGCCTATCAGCGATTGCTGCGCCAGCCCGATCAGCCAGCGCCGTTGGATGTCCAATACGTCTGGCGCTCGGCCTCGCTGTCGCTGTGGCTGCGGCAGGTCCAGCGCAACGGGAGTGCCGCATGATGCCCGGTGACGATCTGCTCGCCATGCATGCCCCTCCTGCAACGGGCAGGCCGGAGAGAAAACACCGCTTCTACCGGGCCTATGGCCTGACCATCGCGTCCGACGTGGCGCTGCCGGAACTCGAACCGGCGCAGCCTGGGGTGGCCGACATCTTGATCGCCCTCGGGCCGATCGACATGCCGAAGCCTTCGCCAGAGGCCGCGACGATCTTTCGTTTCGAACCGGAGCGGCAGTACCTGGCGTGGCACGCCGTCGGTGCGTTCCTGATCAGCGGCTGTCGCATCGATGTCGAGCCGGCGCCCGGTGTCGACGACGCGCTGCTCGCCTTCCCGCTGCTGGGACCGGTGATGGCGTTGCTGCTGCACCAGCGCGGCCTGCTCGTCCTGCACGCCAGCGCCATCGCGGTGGCCGGCCAGGGCGCCATCTTCATGGGCGACAAGGGAGCCGGCAAGTCGACGACGGCAAGCGCATTGATCCGGGCCGGACATGAGCTGCTTACCGACGATGTCGTGGCGATCGACCTCAGCGAACCCGACCAGCCGATGATCGTTCCGGGATTTCCGCAGATAAAGCTGGCGGCCGACGCCGCGGCCGCGATCCCGCTTGCCCAAGCGCAGGTGCGGCCGCAGGTCCACCCGGCGATCGAGAAGATGCAGCATCGCCTGGACGGCGCCTTTTCCCGGAGCAAGGTGCCGGCGGCGAGGATCTATATCCTCGAGCGCGGCCAGAAGGCTCAAGCCACTCGCATGCCGGGCATCGCCGCGTTGCCCGCCATCATCAAGTTCTCCTATGTGACGCGTTTTGGCCGTGCCGCGCTGTCGGGCGATTTCGCGGCGATGCATCTTCGTCAATGTTCAGGAATCGCTAACCATGTCGGCGTGTGCCGGCTGGAAGTTCCAGCGGGTCTCGACAGGATCGGCGAGGCCGTGGCGCTGATCGAAAGGGAACTGGCTGGCGATGCCTAGATCATCGGTCTTCAGCCTGTCGCTGTTCCGCGACGTCGCCGCCTTCGGCGCGACCATAGCCGAGATCGGCGGGCGGCGAACCTGGACGGCGCTGCTGTTCCTGATCCTGGGCAGCCTGACGGAAGGCATCTCGATCCTGCTGCTGGTGCCGCTGCTGCATCTGGTCGGGCGCTCCGACCAGGATTTCGCGATCCGGTTGCCGAACACCGATTTCGTGCACTGGCTGGTGCCGGGCGGAACGCTGCAACTGAGCACGGTCTTGTGCCTGCTGGTCGGGCTTGTCGCCATGCAGGCGGCGTTCAACCGCTTCAAATCGGTCTACATGGCCAGGCTGCTGTTCGATTTCATCAACCGCCTGCGCATGAACCTGTTCGAGAGCATCGGCAAGGCACGCTGGGGCGTGTTCACGCGCATGCGCGGTTCCGATCTCGACCATGCGCTGACCGGCGACATAGACCGCGTCCAGGGTGCGGCCTTCGCTCTGCTGATGCTGGTGCAGATCGCCGTGCTGCTGGCCGGCTACCTCGTCATCTCGATGTTCATTTCGCCTGTGATGACCGGGTTCGCGGTGGTCATCGGCATCCTGATGTTCATCGCCTTGCAGCCATTCAGGGCCCGGGCCACCGCCTTCGGACGGATTCTGACGGCCAATCGCCAGGATCAGTACCGGACGGTCTCAGAATTCCTCGGCGGCATCAAGGTGGCCAAGAGCCTCAACGTCGAGGCCAGCTATTTCGCGCAGTTGCAGACCACGCTCGAAAGGATGAAGGCCGACAACATCGACTATGTCCGCAACTCCTCGATCGGTACCGCCGTGTTCCAGGTCGCGAGCGTGGTGGGGCTGAGCCTGTTCATCTATGTCGCGCTGGTCCGTTTCAACCTGTCGCTGGCCGAGATTGTCGTCATGCTGCTTGTCTTCATGCGCATTGCCCCGCGCTTCATGGACATGCAGACGCAGGCCCAGCAGGTGCTGATCAATCTGCCCGCCTACATGTCCATGCGCGGCCTGCAGGCCCGTTTCGACGCCGAGCGGGAGCAGGGCCATACCGGGTCAGAGAATACCGCCAAGCTGTCGCTCGATACCGGGCTCAACATTCGCGGCGTCTCCTTCGCCTATGACGGTGCCGCCAAACCGGTGGTGAGCGACATCACTTTCGGCCTTCCGGCCGGCAAGGTCACCGCCCTGATCGGCCCCTCCGGATCGGGGAAGAGCACGATCGCCGACATGCTGCTCGGCCTGCTTGAACCGACCTCCGGCAAGATCCTCGTCGACGGCGTCGAGATCGATGGCGCCAATCGCCGCCGCTGGCGCGACCAGGTGGCCTATGTGCCGCAAGACGTGTTTCTGCTGCACGATACGATCGCGGCAAACCTGCGACTAGCCGCGCCGCAGGCCAGCCCCGAACAGTTATGGGCGGCACTACGCGCCGCCAATGCAGGCGAATTCGTCGAACGGCTCGACCACCGCCTCGATACGGTGGTTGGCGACCGCGGCGTGCGGCTTTCGGGTGGCGAGCGCCAGCGCATCGCATTGGCGCGCGCGCTGTTGCGCAAGCCTTCCCTGCTCATCCTCGACGAGGCAACCAGCGCGCTCGACTGGCAGAACCAGTCGCTGATCGCCAGATCGATCGACGGCCTGCGCGGCACGATGACGATCCTGACCATCGCGCACCGGCCGTCAATGATCGCCTTTGCCGACTGGGTGGTGGCGATGGAGGACGGCCGCGTCGTGGAGGTCGGACAATATCAGCGGCTCAAGGCAAAGCCCGCGAGCCGGCTGTCCAGGATGCTTGCGGGAGAGCAATCGGAAACCGAGCCCGCCAATGTGGCCTGAGGCCGGAAAGGCTTTGCGGCAAGAGTCGCTGTCGGGCAGGATTTAATGAAGGCTGCGGCGGGCGTTGCTCAGCTTCTCGCCTTCGGTCACGTCGGTCGGGCTCAGCTTTCTTTCGGCTTCGCGCAACCTGTCCGCCGGCGTCGGCGCGCTTCGGGCGATCATGGCATAGACAAGGACAAAGTAGCCGGCCTGGATGACCACGGCGCAGATGATGACGCGCAGCAAGGTCGTACCCAGCGAAGCTCCGCCCAGCCAGGACCAGGCAACCACGATCGCGAGCGCGAAAAGCATCCCAACGATGAATTTTGGAAGCGACATACCCAACAGCCCATAAACCGGCTCGGGTTATATCCAACGTTTGCCCTACCCGAGCGCCGTCCCTTGTGATGCGGGCTTGTTAAACCACCCGCTTTCGACCGGTTGCTTCCGGCCTTTCAACCTGTCGCCACCCTGACAGGTATAATTTGCAATTCTATTAAGACGGGCAGAGGGCGGCAAGGGCAACCGCACATATTTTTGATTGAGCTTGCGCGATGGACTCTGCCATGCTGCAACGCACACAGTCGCATTTCCAGCAATCTGCAACCGTCGATCCTTTTCAGTATAATCTACAATATTGAGTAGTATTTTATGTTAATCAGCGCGAGGTTCGCATCTTTCTAAAGCTCTAATATGCACCCTGGAGGCCGGCCTAGAACCGCTTGCCCAAGAATCGCCCCAAAAAGGTCCGGATTTTTTTCGATCTGCCCATTTATTGTCACAAATGTGCTAAACATCCTGAAAAATGTGCATCACGAGCTTACTATTTAGTCAATTCATGACGTGACTATTTCAACGGGTTGGGAAATTGTGTGTTGCGCTGCAACATTTTTTTGATATCGTGCGGTAAACCATTCGTTCAACGCATGGAGTTTCGGCATGAGGGATATTGCCAAGTCGGCCACGGCGGACTTTTCGCAGGCTGGCACCGATTTTCCGCCGCCGATCGGTGGCCTTATCAAGCGCAGCTTCGACATTTTTGGTTCGCTGGCCGGCTTGATCGCTCTCAGCCCGCTGTTCGTCATGATCGCGCTTCTGGTCAAGTTTTCAGACGGTGGATCGATTTTCTACGGCCATCGGCGAATCGGCCGCGGCGGGCGGATTTTTCCGTGCCTGAAGTTTCGGACCATGGTTCCGGATGGCGACAAGGTGCTGGCGGCCTATCTTGCCACGAATCCCGAGGCCAACGCCGAATGGGTCGCGACCCGCAAACTGAAGAATGACCCGCGTGTCACCCGCGTCGGCGCGGTGCTGAGGAAGCTCAGTCTCGACGAACTGCCGCAGATCATCAACATCCTGCAGGGCGACATGAGCCTTGTCGGGCCTCGTCCCGTGGTTCGCGACGAACTGGAAATCTACGGCAGCGCGGCTGTGTATTATCTGAAGTCCCGTCCCGGCCTCACCGGCCTGTGGCAGGTCAGCGGCCGCAACGATGTCTCCTACGACAGCCGCGTCGCGTTCGACCGCCACTATGTCGAGAACTGGTCGCTGTTCGGTGACGTGCGCATCATCATCAAGACCGTGCCGGCCGTCTGGATGTCGCGCGGTTCTTACTGACCCGGCCGCTCCAAGCCAGGCATTATCGATGCCCGGCATCCGGCGGCAAGCTCATCGGGCGATGGGGCTAAAACGGATCGGAACGTTGAGTTGAAAACAGACATGTTCGAAGCTTCCGGCGGTGGCCGCTTTCTCGGCCGCTCCCGGCTCATGGCCACATGCGTCGCGGTCTCGGTCGCTTTTCTGCCCCGGATCGCCACAGCCGATGATTACCGCCTCGGTTCGCAGGACAAGCTCACCATCCGCATTGCCGAATGGCAGACCGTCGAAAGCACCTTCCGCGACTGGTCGTCGGTCAACGGTCAATACACGGTGGGCCCGGCGGGCACGCTGTCGGTGCCGTTCGTCGGCGAACTGCCGGCCGCCGGCAAGACCACGGCGGAGGTGGCGGCCGCGATCGGCGAAGCGCTGCAGCATAAGCTGGCTCTCTCGGACAGGCCGGAAGCCTCGGTTGAAATGGCGCAGTTCCGGCCATTCTACATCTCGGGCGAAGTGCAGAACCCCGGCCAGTTTCCCTACGTTCCCGACCTCACCGTGCTGAAGGCGATCAGCGTCGCCGGCGGCATCCGGCGCAACACCGACTACGGCCCGCAGCTCGGTAAGGATCTGGTTACCGCTAAGGGCAATTTCGATATTTCCGACGATCTGCGTCTCCGGCTGATCGTCAAGCGAGCCCGCATCGACGCCGACATGGCCGGCCAGTCGACCTTCGAGGTGCCGAAGGAGGTCGAGGGCGATCCCAGGCTGCCAACCATCGTCAACGACGAGATGACGATCCTGACCTCGGACCAGAAGGCGCTGAAGCTGAAGCTCGAAGCGCTCGACGATCTCAAGGGGGTTTTGCAGGCCGAAATCGAATCGCTGCAGAAGAAGATCGTCAACCAGCAGAAGCAGGTCGATCTGGCACAGCAGCAATTGGCCAGCATCGGTCCGCTGGCCCAGAAGGGCCTGGTCGCCAATGCGAGACTTCTCGATTCGCAGCAATCGGTCACCGACCTGCAGGGCAAGATCCTGGACTATGAAACCGCCATCCTCACCGCCAAGCAGTCGATAAGCAAGGCGACGCAGGATGCCATAGACGCGCAGAACACCTTGAGTTCGACGCTTGCCGCCGATCGGCAGCAGGCGGAAGCCGACCTGAACGAGGCGGCGCTGAAGGTAAACATGCAGAGGGGCCTCATAGCGCAGGCCAGCGACCCCGCCACGAGGGCCTCGACCGCCACCAGCGACGAGCCCACCCTGCTCTATGCCCTGGTACGCATTGTCGACGGCAAGACCAGCGAGATCGCGGCCAAGGAAGACACGCCCGTGCTGCCCGGCGACGTGATCAAGGTCAAACTGGCGCCGCTGCCAAGTCAGTAGGCGCGGCGACCGGCAGAAGTCGGAAACATTCCGGGACTATCTTCAGGGCTCCTGTTGGGTCATAGGGTGCCGTGAGCGCTGTCGGACGCCCCCGCGGAGCGCGAACGGAGGGACGATGCCCGTCACCAAGCCCTTCATCGTTTATGGAGCCTCCGGCTCAGGCTCCGTACCCATCGAGGCTTCGCTCGAGCTCTTGGGATTGCCATACAGGGTGGAAGAACATTCTCCCTGGGAGAGCGAGGAGCAGGCGGACAAACTTCGGGTCGTCAACCCCATGGTTCAGGTGCCGGCGCTCGCGCTGCCGTCGGGAAAGCTGATGACCGAAAGCGCCGCCATCCTGATATGGCTCGCCGACAGCCATCCGGAAGGCCGTCTTGCGCCTGGCCTGTCCGACCCGCGGCGAGCGGAATTCCTGCGCTGGATGACATTCGTATCCTCCGCCATCTATGCCCTCTATTGGATCGCCGACAATCCAGCACGCGTGCTCGAACGGCCGGATGATCATGAGGAAATTCGAGAGCGCCTGTTCGAGCGTATCGCCCGATGCTGGGCGTTCATGGGCGACCAGTTGCGGCCGAGCCGGTACCTTCTGGGGGAGGAGTTGTCCGTGCTCGACCTGTATGTCGCGACCGCTTCCAGATGGTCGCCGGGCCGGCGGCGCTTCTATGAAGTGGCGCCTTCCCTCGCGGATGCTATGCGCCGGGTTGACGCGGACCCTCGCCTGGCGAACCTGTGGTCGCAGCGCTACCCCTTCACGCAGGGATGGGAGCGGTAGAGCAATTCCAGGAAAAGTGTGAAACGGTTTTCCGTCCGGAATTGCGCTAAAACAAAGAGTCAGAGGGGTTCGCCGTTTCCGTGAAACGGTGAACCGCTCTAGATAGGCAAGCCGAGGTCACTTTTGCACGAGATGACCGGCAGGGGCTGGCGGGCGACCGGCATGCCGGGGCCAGCCTGCCTCGTTCCTGTTTGCGTCCGCCGGTTCGAAGGCCGCCGACCATCGCGTACGGGTCACGGGCAGGCGCGCCAGCTTGAAGAAGCTGAAATACATCAGGAACGAGCCCATGATGTAGGGGTTGAGGATCTCGACCTCGACGAAGGAGCGGATGAGCAGCAGCACCATCACGCCGATGAGAACAACCGAATCGGCCTGCCATGACTTGAACATCACCGCCGTGATGTGACCGAAGAGCGAGCGCAGCATGATCAGCGATATCATCACCGCGCCGGTGAAGCCGAGTTCGACGAGCGCCTCGACATAGGTGTTGTGGAAATGGAAGCCGGTGCGGGTGGTGATGTAGAATTCGTTCCACAGCCGCTCCGCCTCCGCGAAACCCTGCACCCAGTAAGCGGCGTAGCCGACGCCCAGGATCGGCGACCGCATGGCGGCGTTCCAGCCCTGCTCCCACAGATAAGTCCGCCCGGTGAGCGTCGAATCCTTGCCGAAGAGACCGAGCACGAAGTCCATCAGCCCAAGATTGAGGGCGACGAAGGCCACGACGGCGATCAACCCGGCGCCAACCAGGAAGATCACCCGACGATAGCGCCGCGACAGGAGTTTGGTCATGGCGAGCAGCACGATCAACGCCAGCACCGCCGGGATCGAGGCGGTCGACGTCGCCGAATGGGCGATCGCCAGGAGGTAGGCCGACAACAGCACGACAGGCACGGTGAGGATGAAGCTCAACCGGCCACGCCGGAAGAAGGCAAGGAACACGACCGAGAAATAGATGCCGAGCGAGGCGACGAAGCCGATCTGGTTCTTGGAGGCGAAGGCGCCGACGAAATTGTAGGTGCCGTCAAGAACATCCTCGGAGTAGGCCCCGACCTTGAGCGAATAGAGCATGACGAAGAATATGCCGATCAAGGAACCCAGCGTCAGGGTCCGCACGCTGATGGTGCGCGCCGCGACATAGGCGCAGGCAATGTGGGACAGGTATTGGACCGCCGTTCTGGCGGTGATGCCGGGCGCCTGCGACCAGAAGACGGAAAAGCAGATATACGCCGCGAACAACAGCGGCAGCCACGCGCTGGACAGCTGTCGCAGGAACCGCCGGTAGTCGACCATGATAAGCGGCAGCCAGACCGCGTAATAGGCCAGGATCATCACCTGGCCGAAAAACACGGAATAGGAGAACGCCCAGATCGAGACGGCAACGGCAAAGCTGCCATAGACCGAATTCTTCTCCGGATCGACCAGCAGGGATTTTGGAATTTTCATCTCAGGGTCCCGTCGAGACGACCCGTGGCCGGCAGGCCGCGGGCCGGCCGGCATATCCGCAAACAGGGGCGTACAAGAAACGGCGTCTCCATTGTGCAGTGCAATATAACCTATCGCACCCCACGCTCAATGGCAAATCCGGTCACGTTGCCTTACAGGCGGATGCGTTTGCGGGGCTCAGGCCGCCGGTCGCCCCGAGACCGCCGCCTGGATCAGGCGATCGGCCAGAATGGCCAGGAAGGCGATCGAGAGGCCGGCGACAAGGCCCATGCCGGCGTCGGCCTTGCCAAGCGCGACATAGACCGCCTGTCCGAGATCGCGTGTCCCGACCAGGGCAGCGATCGCCAGCATGGAGAGCGCCGCCATGATGGTCTGGTTGAGCCCGAGCATCACCACCGGCAGCGCCAATGGCAGCTTGGCCTGGAACAGCGACTGCGCCGGTGTCGCGCCCATCTGCTCCACCGCCTCGACGACATCGGCCCGAACGTGCCGCAGGCCATGCTCGACATAGCGGATCGGCGGCACGATGGCATAGAGCATGATGGCGATCAGCGCGGTGAACTCGCCGACCTTGAAGAACATCAGGGCGGGAATGAGGAACACGAATTGCGGCATGGTCTGGAGCGCGTCGCAGACCGGTTTCAGGATGCGCGAGACGCGATCGCTGTAGGCCGCCCAGACACCCAACGCGCCGCCGATGAGGAGACAAAGCAGCACCGCCAGCGTGCAGAGGTAGAGCGACTGGATGAGCTGGGGCCACAGCCCGTTGACCAGGATCAGGATGAAGCCCGCCAGTGCGAAGAGGCCAAGCCTGACGCCGGCGACCTGCAAGGCCAGCAAGGCCATGCCGAGGATGAAGACCGGCCAGGGCAGACCGAGGAAGCCGGTATAGAGAACAAGGCCGGTGACGAGCACTGCCAGGCCAGCCCGCCAGCCGGAACCGCGCGTCGACAGACCGGCGAGAGCCAGGACGAGCGCGCAATATGCGGCAATCGCCGCCGGCGGCAGCGAGAAGCCCCAAAGCGCCGGCGTGGCGGCACCTGAAATGCCGATCCTGAGCGGCAGCAGCAGGCAGTAAAGGACAGCGTTGCGGATATCGTCGAACAGCCAGGCATAGTCGCGCACCACGCCCAGCAGCCATTGATTGACGCCGCCAACCTGCATGCGCAGACCGGAGGCGGGCAACAGCCTGTCGTCGGGCCACAGCAACCGGATGGCGGCGGCCAGCGCCACGGCCAGCACCAGCGTCGCCACCAGCCTGCGCCCGGTCATCCAGATCATGGCGACTGTCGGACCCGCGGGCCGCGGTTTGGCGAAACCGATGGTCAAGCGGTCGATGAGGATGGCGAGCAGGGCGATCACCAGACCCGACAGTATGCTCTGGCCGAACTCCGCCTTGCGCATGGAAGACAGCACCTCCCAGCCGATGTCCTCGAAGCCGCCGATGATGGCGGCGACGATGACCATCGAGAGCGCCGCCATCGTCGTCTGGTTGAAGCCGACAAGGATCTGCGGCAGTGCGGTCGGCACCTCGACCTGCCAGAATTGCTGGCGGCGCGTACAGCCGCTCATCAGCCCCGCCTCGCCGATGTCGGAAGGAACGCGGCCGAGGCCGAGCATGGTGTTACGCACCATGGGTGGCGTCGCGTAGATGGCGCTGGCGATGAGCCCGACCACCGGACCGAAGCCGAACAGCAGAAGCAGCGGGATGAGATAGGCAAAGGCCGGCACGGTCTGCATCAGGTCGAGCGTGCCGAGCAGTGCCGGGCGCAATCGCGGACTGGCGTGGCCAAGCACGCCGAGCCCGAAGCCGAGCATGGTCGAGATCGGCACCGCAAGCAGCACCAGCGACAGCGTGCTCATGCTCTGCGGCCAGTAGCCTGCCAGCAGGATGTAACCGAGCGCGAGCAGGGCGAAGACGGCCAGCCGCACGCCGCTCGATTTCAGCGCCAGCGCCGCCACCGCCAGCATGACGGCAGGCCATGGCAGCCAGACCAGCACCGTTCGCGCGCCGCGCATTGGTGCGTCAAGCACGGCGGAGAGAGCCCGAAATACCGGCTGGACGACGGTCACGACAGCGTCGGTGACCGCGTTGATGGCCGGCGCGAGCGGCAAGGTCCACTCCTTCGGGAATGTCACCAGCCAGGGGAAGTCGGTCTTCAGGACGAGACACAGGGCCGTCAGCACCATGAAGACGCACCAGGGCAGAAGCCCCGGCTCGATCGCGACCCTCGGCGCCGATCGGAACGATACGGCCGGCGCGGTCATGATCGCGTGCGCCTCTTCTGCTCCCGCTCCAGCACGGCCAGAACGGAACTGGCGGTGAGCAGCGCCGGCGCACCGGCGCCCGTATCCAGCACTGCGAAAGCGCCGACGCCGGAGGCCAAACGCGGGATAAGCTCCTCCAGGCTGGCGTCGGCCGCGACACTCTGGTCGGGCGCGCTTGCTCCCGCCAGCGGCGTTGCGAGATCGCCGGCCTTGATGACGCGCAGCAGCGGCATGTCTTCGGTGAATTGCGCGACATAGTCGTCGGCCGGGTTCAGGACGATTTCGGCCGGACGGCCTATCTGGACGATCTTGCCGGCGCGCATGATCGCGAGCCGATCCGCCAGCCGGAAGGCTTCGCCCATGTCGTGGGTGATGAAGATGATGGTTTTGCGCAACATGCGCTGCAGGCGCAGGAATTCGTCCTGCATCTGCCGGCGGATCAGCGGATCGAGCGCCGAGAACGGTTCGTCGAGGAACCACAGTTCCGGGCCGACGGCGAGCGAACGGGCGATGCCGACGCGCTGCTGCTGGCCACCGGAGAGCTGGTGCGGGTAGGAACCCTCGCGTCCCTCCAGGCCGACCAGCGCGATCATTTCGCGGGCGCGGGCCTCGCGCTCCTTCACCGGCTTGCCCTGGATTTTCAGCGGGAAGGCCACATTGCCCAGGATGGTAAGATGCGGCAGCAGGCCGAAATTCTGGAACACCATGCCCATGGCGTGGCGGCGCAGCTCGATCAGCTCCTTGCCGGTCGCCTTCAGCAGATCCTTACCATCAAACAGGATTTCGCCGGCGCTCGGCTCGACCAGGCGCGACAGGCAGCGCACCAGTGTCGACTTGCCGGAACCGGACAGTCCCATGATGACGAAGATTTCGCCTGTCGCCACTTCGAAGGTGGCATCCACCACGGCGGGCAGATGCGCCTCGGCGCGCAGCCGCTCGGCCAACGCGTCGGGATCGATGACATAGCCGCGCGAGTCGAAATAATATCCCGGCCGCCTGCCATAGACCTTCCAGACATTGCGGCAGGCGAGCTTTATCGGCCTGGTGTCGCTCATCGGCCATGGCCCACGCGTTGCCCGGTCCCGCAAGCCGCGGAAACCGGGCCGTGATCGCCTTCATCCCTTGCCAGGCACATCGGCCGTTACCCCTTGGCGCCGTCGAGCCAAGGTTTCCATACGGCCTCGTTGTTGTCGATCCATTCCTTGACGACAGCGTCGAGGTCCTTGCCCTGCTTGTCGACGGCCAGCATCAGCTTCTGCTGTTCGGTGGCGTCCATCTTGAAGGATTTGA
>NZ_JAFKIC010000233.1 GCF_017306585.1 Mesorhizobium sp.
CCGGCCTGCACATAGGCATCGAGCTTGAGGATGGAATCCTTGGTCTGCTCGTGCAGGTCGTCGAGCACGGCGATGTCGCGCCGGAGCGTGTCCTTATGGCGGTCGAGTTCCAGGCCGATGCGGTCGATCTGCCCGGCGACATCTTCATACTTTTCCTTGAACCGCTCTAGCCTTGCCCTGAACGAGGAGAACAGGCTGCTGAGAAAGCCCTGGTCCTTGAGCGAGGCCGGGTCGAGATTCCTGGCCTTCATGATGATGTCGGTCAGCAGGTCGCCGGTATCGCCCAGGTCGCGGTTGCGCAACTGGGCGAGGATCTTGTCGGCATAGTCGCTGACCGCCTGCTGGGCGCGGTCGCCAAACACCGAAATGGCGGCGCGGTCGCGCACATCGATGCTCTCTTCGATCCGGGCGACTTCGGCCGGATTGGCCGCGATGACAGGCAATTGCGATGTATCGTCGAGCAGAGTGACGCTGTTCTTGTCGGCCATGCGGACTTCCCCCTAGCGAACAGTATCTCCATAGCCAGTATGTAACAGAGGTATGTCGCCGCTGTGGATAATGGAAGGGAGCGGCCGATTTCGACGGAAAACGCCCCGATTTCCCGGCGTCAGAGGCGCCTATTGGGCGGCCTCCTGCCTGGCCATCGAGGGGCCGGTTCTAAGCAGCAAGGGCAGGCACAGGACATAGAGCGCCGCACCCGCGACCCAAGCCGTTCCCGGAAAGACCATGCGGGTGCGAAAATAGAGCGTGGTGATGAGCAGGGGCCCGAACACCGAGACCAGGCTGATCACGCTGGTAAGTACGCCCTGCAGTCGTCCCTGGTGGTCGGCGCCGACGCGTGACGTCAACAGCGACTGCAGCGCCGGGGCGCCGATGCCGCCGAGACAGAACAGCGGCAACAGCGCGAACGCCATCCAGCCCTGTCCGGCCAGAGCGATCAGGACATAGGCCGTGCTGTCTGCGAGAACGGCGATGATCAGCGTCCGCTTCTCGCCGTAGCGTTCCGCGATGGGGCCGGCGACGAAGCCCTGGGCGCCGGCATGGAAGAGGCCGAACAAGGCCAGCGAGACGCCGACGGTGAAAAGATCCCAATTGAACTTGTCCTGCACGTAGAGCACCCAGATCGTGCCGCCGACCTGGCCGACGAGGCCAAGCACGGCGAAGGCGCCGAGCAGCGGCAGGATCGCCGGAAAGCTAAGCGCCCAGCGCAACGGCGCCAGCGGATTGAATGAAGGCAACTCACTGCCTTCGATATTGCGCTTCGGCTCCGGCAGCAGGAAGAAAGCCGACACCAGATTCAGGCCGCTGAGTGCCGCCGCTGCCAGGAATGGCGCCCGCAGCCAGACATCGCCGAGCAGCCCGCCGAGCGCCGGGCCAGCGATGAAACCCACGCCGTAGGCGGCGCTGAGGTGGCCGAAGGCGCGGGCGCGCCGGTCCTCGCTGCTGATGTCGGCCATGTAGGCGGAGGCCACGGCCATGCTGGCGCCGGTGATGCCCGCGATCAGCCGGCCAACGAACAGCAGCGGCAGCGACGGCGCGAAGGCCATGAACAGATAGTCGATCATCGACCCGGCGAGCGAGACAAGCAGCACCGGGCGGCGGCCGTAACGATCCGACAGGGCGCCAAGCAGCGGCGAAAACAACACCTGCATCGCCGCATAAGCGGACAGAAACGCGCCGAACGTCCAGCCGATATCGTCGACGTGGCCGACCTCTCTGAGCAGGCCGGGCAACACCGGCATGACCAGTCCGACGCCGGCGGCATCCAGCGCCATCGCCATCAAGACGATGAGATAGGCTCTTTTCATCGCGGTCGTTCTTTCCTAAAATTTATCGTCGATAAGGCGGCGTCTTTATCAGTGATAAATTGGCAGTGCAAGAGAGGCCCGGCATGAAACTGGACAAGACGCTGATCGTCGATGAAGCGCTGGTGTTGCTCAATGAGGTTGGCATCGATGCGCTGTCGACCCGCCTTCTGGCGCAGCGGCTGAAAGTGCAGCAACCGGCCCTGTACTGGCATTTCAAGAACAAGCGCGCATTGCTCGATGCAATGAACGAGGAAATGCTGCGGCGCGGCCACGGCAATCGCACACCACGGCCGGGCGAGAGCTGGAAGGATTTCGTGCGCAGGAATGCGCGCAGTTTCAGGGGCGCCCTGATCGCCTATCGCGACGGCGCGCGAGTCCATGCCGGGACGGAAGCGGATCCGGAAGATCTCGCGCATTTCGAGCAGTTGCTGGAATTCCTCGCGGGCGAGGGGATTTCCGCTGTTCCCGCAATGGAATTGCTGATGACGATCGGGCGCTACACGGTCGGCTGCGTGATGGAGGAGCAAGCCGAATATCCGTCGGGCTCGGGCAGGGGCCAGGCTTTGGACTCCGCCGCACAGGATTATCCGCTGTTAAGCCGAGCGCTGGTCCACTATCGCGCCGGTGGACATGAAGCGCTGTTCGAAAGCGGACTGGCCCTGCTGGTCGCGGGAGCGGAAGCCCGGGTAAAGGGCGAGCGTTGAGCGCGACCGCGCGGTGCTTGCCCGTCAGCCTACCGTTGCGGATACTGGCGACGCAGCCATCCATTGCCTGACGATAGCGGCGTCGGGGTCGCCGATTTCGTGGCCGGAGGGAACAATCCTGGCGTCGATCTCGCCGCCGTGGCTGCTGAGCAGCGTCACCAGCGCCGGCGCGAAGGGGCCGTAGGTTTCGTCGGCCGCGCCCGCAATGATCAGCGCGCGCGTTCCGCCGAGTTGCGTTGCCGGCACGTGGTCAAGCACCGGCATCGGCCTCAGCAATGCCGCCCGATGCACAAGGCCCGGATGGAGCAGCATCAGGCTCGAAACCAGGTTGGCGCCATTTGAATAACCAAGGAATGTCGATCGGGTGAGATCAAGCCCGTGGCGCTTGGCGATATCGACGACGAACGCGGCGAAGCCTGCCGTCTCGGCAACGATGCTGTTCTGGTCGAAACGCGTCGGGGTTATGCGTTCGAACCAGCGAAACCCGTCTTCCTGAGGGATGCGGC
This sequence comes from Mesorhizobium sp., assembly GCF_017306585.1. Lineage (GTDB taxonomy): Bacteria > Pseudomonadota > Alphaproteobacteria > Rhizobiales > Rhizobiaceae > Mesorhizobium. The sequence continues at coordinate 3,019 of NZ_JAFKIC010000233.1, forward strand.
CACGCGCCGCGATCAGCACGGCACCGGGCGCGATCCGTCTTGCCAGCGGCACCAGCGTGGTCTCGTCGACGCCCGATCCATGCAGCAGGAACAGGCATTCCCCGTCATGTTTGCCGGCGTCCAGAAGGCGATAGGGGAATGCCAGATCCAGGCGCAGGGAGGCGTTTTCGGCTTCGGCGCCGGTCATACCCTATCCTCTTGATTATATGAGGCTCCGCTCAATTTGCCGGCTTCAAAACGCAATATTTTCTTGCTCCGCGAAAGTTGATTGAACCGGGCGCATTTCCGCTCGTTTAAGTACCGATATACTCCGCGTGGGAGGAATCGGAGCGGTGCGCCCCGGGGGTCGCATTGCTGGACATGAACAACCAGCTTTGAGGCCTTTTGTCGATGACCACCCCTGTTTTGCCGGATCGCAATTTGCGTATCCCCGGACGCGACACGCGTATCGATGTTCTGCGCGCGCTCGCATTGCTCACCATTTTCATCGACCACGTGCCGGGGACCGCTTTCGAGACCCTGACCTACAAGAACTTCGGCTTCTCGGACGCGGCCGAAGCCTTCGTCCTGATCTCGGGCATCTCCGTCGCGCTTGCCTATGGCGCGAAATTCCAGCCGGGTGGCCGGCTGTTCGCCACCTTGAAGATGTGGCGGCGGGCGGGTGTGCTCTACGCCGCCCATATCGTCACCACCATGGCGGTGATGGCGATCTTCTGCGCCGTGGCGGTGTTCGCAAGGCGGCCTGAACTGCTGACGATGATCAACATCGAGCCGCTGATGAAGAACACACCGGAGGTTCTGGTCGGCATCGTCACGCTTGGCCACCAGCTTGGCTACAACAACATCCTGCCGGTTTACGCCGCGCTGCTTCTGATGGCGCCGGCTTTCGTACTGTTCATCAGCTACCGGCCCGTTGCCGCGCTTGTCGCGTCCGGTGCGCTATGGCTCGCCGCCGGCATCTGGCAGATTGCCCCGCCCAACTATCCCGAGCCGGGGTTCTGGTTCCTGAACCCGCTGTCCTGGCAGTTCCTGTTCAACATTGGCGTCGCCGCCATGCTGCATGTCAGACGCGGGGGCGCCATTCCGGTCAATAGTTGGCTCGTCGGCGCGGCCGCGGCCTATGTGTTGACGGCACTCGTCTGGGTGCACAGCCCGCTCTGGGGCCAGATCACGTGGTTCGATCTGCCCGTGGTGATCGGCGGTTTCGACAAGACGTTCCTGTCGCTGCCGCGTCTGCTGCACATCCTGGCGGTGAGTTATCTTGTCGTCGCCTTGCCGGCGCTCTCCAATCTTTTCCGTACCAGCCCTGATCATCCGCTGGCGATACTGGGCAAGCGCTCGCTGCCGGTTTTCATCGCCGGCACGGTGCTCGCCATGGTCGCCCAGGTGATGAAGCTGATCAATCCGGGCGGGCTTGTCTATGACAGCCTGCTGCTGTCGGCCGGCATTGCCATGCAGTTCGCGCTTGCCTTCTACCTGGAATGGCTGTCCGGCGTTGGTGGGGCCGGCAAAAGCAAGCCGATCGGTGCCGGCGTGTCCGCGGTTCGCGAGTCCTTCGGTGTCGGCTCGCTGGCCGCCGGCGCCAACAGGTGACAGGCTGGGCTGCTTCGACGTGGCTCAGGATTTCACGGGGCAGGGGCCTGACGAGGCACGAACCACGAGGTCGACCGGCATCAGTTGCCGGCTGGACGCCCCGTCATTTTCCAGGATCGCCTTGACGGCGCGGTGGCCCATTTCGGCGATCGGCTGAGCCACCGTTGTCAAGGGGGGCTTGGACGTTGCGCCTTCCGGAACGCCATCGAAACCGACGACCGAGACATCGCCCGGCACGGCTATGTCGTGCCGGCGCAGCCAGTCGAGCGCATGCAATGCCATCTTGTCGGACATGGCCAGGATCGCGGTCGGCTTCTCGGCGCCCGCAAAAATATGGTCGAGGCCCGCCCACACGCTTTCCTCGTCGTTCACGGTCTCATAGATCGGCACCTGCGAAACCTCGATGCCGAAACGGGAAAGCTCGCCCAGATAGCCGCGCAACCGGTCGCGCGTGCCTGCGTATAGGGACGTCTCGGCCTGTGCCTGGGTGATCGGGCCGTGGCCGTCCTCGGCGCAAGGCAGGGTGAGCACGGCAAAACGGCGATGGCCAAGCTCGGCCAGATGCCGCGCCGCCAGTCCCGCGCCGGCGATGTTGTCGACGCCGATCGCCGCCACGCTCTGGTTTTCGGAATCGAGGTCAAGCGCGACGAAGGGCAGTTTGCGCTCGCGCGCCAGTTCCACCAGCCGCGAATCGCCTTCGATGCAGAACACGATGAAGCCGTCGACCAGGGCGCTCTGGATGTTCCAGGCAAGATGCTCGCTGTTGGCGGCTGAAACCAGCGAAATCCCCGCGCCGGTCGCATCGCAGGCCTGCGAGATGCTGGCCATCATCACCCGCGCGAAGGGGTCGTCGAAGAAATAGGACAGCGGCTCGTTGGTGGCGACGCCGATGGCATTGACCTTGCCGGCGCGCAGCAGCCGGCCCTTGGGATCCGGCCCGGCATAGCCCATGGCCTCCGCCGTCGCCTTGACACGCTCGCGCACCTCCTCGCGCACGATTTCGGGATGGCTGAAGACATTCGATGCCGTACCGTGCGATACGCCCGCCGCCTTGGCAACGTCAGCCAGTCTGACCGGTCTGGTGCTTCGATCCAATATGTCCTCGCTCGCCTTGCTCGATCCTGCTGCTGTCTAACATAGGTGGCGGGCCGAAGCTAACCTATCCTTGGATCGATTCAAGAATTTGCTTGACAGGACAGGATTCGGGCGTATCGTTGAATCGATCCAAGTCGGAGGAGTAAGAGCCATGCATCCCGTCAACTACCTGTTTGAAGACATCTACCGCAACGACTGGGGCGTCAGCCTGGAGAAGGCGAGACGCAGACGATCCACGCCATGGGTTGGCGATCTGCGATTCCTGGTGGAGCGCACTCGGAGTTGATCAGCGGTCTTTCGACTGCCGATTGAATCGATTCAGTCCCAATTTGAAAGGCACCACGATCATGCATCCCGTCAATCACCTGTTCGAGGACATCTACCGCAACTATTGGGGTATTTCGCAGGCCTCCGGTCGGCCGGAAGGCCGGCCGAAGGCGCAGGCCTCGTGGACGCGCGACTTGCTCTTCCGGCGTGCGCGCCGGGCAGGTTGACGTCTCAGCGGCTGGCTCGTGCGAAACCGCAACCCGCTATCGCGAGCCAGCCGGCAATCAGCAGCGTGCCGCCAATCGGCGCCGACATCGGGAACAGTCTCGAACCCAGGAAATCGCGGGCCAGGAGATCGCCCGCGAAAAGCAGCAGGCCGGCGAGCAGGAGAAGGCCCGCGAACCGCAAGAGCCGGTTCGAGCCGAGAAGGCCGATGGCGAGGAAAGCCGGTGCGTGCATCAGCAGAAAGGAAGCCGCCGTCCCGGTAAAGGCGCCGCCGTGGTGCGCGGCGACCGCCGACAGCGCCACGCCCGCCGCGCCGACGAGGCCGCCGGCCAGCACAAGGATACGGCCGGTTGGATCGACGAGGGTCATGTTTTGGCGTGCTCCTTCTTCCGGGCCGGGCGAGCCTGTCAGGACTCGCCCGCTTCCACCAGCATATGCCGTGCCCGCCGCGACTGGACAATCCAGTTATAGACGGCGCCGAGCGCCATCAGCACGGATGTTCCGAGGAATACCGCCTGCATGCCGAAATGGCCGCCGACGAAGCCGCCGGCCACGGATCCCACCACTTGGCCGATATATTGAGCCGAGACCGAAAATCCCAGCACATTGCCGCCGACACCGTCGGGTATATTGTGCCTGATGACGCTGGTGATGCAGGGCAGCACTCCGCCCAGCGCCAGCCCCATCAGGAAGCGCAGCGCGATCAACTGCCAGCCCTGTGTGACGAAGGCCTGTGGGATCAGCAGCAGCGCCGAGACGACCAGCGCGCCGATGATGACGTTCCAATGTCCGGTTCGATCGGCCAGTTTGCCAAGGCGCGGCGCCGACAGGATCGTACCGAGAGCCGTTGCGGACATGACGAAGCCCGAGATCAGCGTGACCCGGCTTTGATCGTCAATGATCTGCGCTACGTAGACCGTGATTATCGGTTCAATCGACATGTTGGCGACCATCAGCAGAACGCCGGTGATCAGCATCGCCACCACCGGGCGCTTGTCGGGGATGAGCGAGAATGCGCTGGCTCGCTTTCCTTCCACCTTGTCGGGTTTGCGGTGCTCCTCCTTGATGAGGAAGGTCGTGGCAAGGAAGGCGAGAAAGATGACGCCGCCGGCCGAGAGGAAGGTGGCGCGAATGCCGATGAGCGGCGGCAGGGCGCCTCCGACCAGCGGGCCGACGAGATTTCCGGCCATGATACCCGCGGAGAGCACGCCCAGCGCCCAGCCGGAGCGATTTTTCGGGGTCTGCATGGCGACGAGAATGGTGGAACCGGACGAGTAGCCACCCGCCAGACCTATGAGCAACCGCAGCGCCGCCAACTGCCAGACGTCCTGCACCATGCCCATCAGTGAAACGCATACCGCCATGCCGAAGGAGGCGCGGATCAGCATCAGCTTGCGCCCGTAAAGGTCGCCAAGCCGCCCCCACAGCGGCGCCACCAGGCCCGCGGCAAAAAACGCGGCGCCATAGGCTATGCCCGACCATTGAACGATCGCCGCGTGCCCCTCCACACCCAACTGCTCGACATAGAGCGGCAGGAAGGGCAACAGCAGGGTCATGGCGATAAGCGTGCTGAACGAGCCCGCGAAACAGACGGCGAGATTGCGCCGCCAGTGGATGTTGTAGTCGCCCTGCTGCGTGTCTTCCTGTGTCATGTCCTGCCTGCTCGATGTCGGCACTTGTCGCGTATACCATTTTGGGATACCAAGCCGGTATCCGTCATGAACCCCAACCCGGCCGCTGTCAATGCGGCTTCGCAAAAGGGCAGCCCGATGTCGCAGATGCAGAATGTCGAACGGCAGTTGCGCGAAATGATACTCGGGCTCGAGGTCGGTCCGGGGGAGAAACTGACCGAACGCTGGATCGAAGGCCGCTTCGGCGCCTCGCGCACGCCGGTCCGGGCAGCGCTTCTGCGGTTGGAGACCGAGGGGCTGGTGGGCAGGGACGGCCGTGGCTGGACGGTCGCGCCGATCAACCTCGCCGAGCTCGAGCAGATCGCGGTCTATCGTGAGGCGGTGGAGGTCGCGGCCGTGCGGATTACCTGTTCATGCGCGGACGCGAGCGCCATCGACGTCATCGAGGCGATGCTCGATTCCTGCGACGAAAACACGCCGCGCGAGGAATGGCACCGCGTCGGCATGGATTTCCACATCGAGCTTGCGCACCTGTCGGGCAACGAGTTCCTGTTCCGCGCGGTACGCGATGCCATGACCCGCCTGTCGCGGGCACGTTGGCTCGAGGTGCGCGACGAAGCAGCCCTTGGCCGCGCTTGGGCCGAACATCGCGCCATACTGGCGGCGATCCGCCTTGGCGACGCCGATGACGCGGCCAGGCGGCTCTCAGCACACATCGTGGGCAGCCGCGACCGGCTGGTGACGTCGCTCGCCAACGACCGTCGCGGCCTTCGCGCCAGGGGATTTGCCGTCGTGGCCGCTTAGCATCCCCTGAACAGACGGCTGGCAACCCTTGCCGGGGCTTGCCAGAACGACGCCACAATGGTGTAGGAAAGGCCGGGGCGCCAGCGAATTGAGAGCTGCCCGTTATTCTGATCAAGTGAGCCATGGCCACAATTGCGCGAACTGCGGCAAGGGTTTTCTACTACGCACGAAACGTTGCGCGCGATATCGTTCCGCAGGCATTGTTTCGCAGCCGGTTGGCCGCCAATCTCGAAAAGGCCAGGCTTTCGGATGACGCGGTGCGCCGGCGGTTGAACTTCTACAACAAGCTCCGTGACCGTTTCGCGCCGAGCGCCCGTGCGGTGCGCATCAGCAAGCTGCCTTTCACGCCGACCATGTACTATTACGACCTGAAGGAGTTTGCCCGCTACTTCGATCCCGGATTGCTCATCGACGTGGAATTCGGCGACGTCATGAGGGTGCCCAAGGTGCCGGCGATCGTGAAGGACCGCCCGATCTGCGATGGTGACGAAAACGCCGTGATCATGAAACTCGACAAGTTTCGCCACTTCCAGATGCCGGCCGACGCCATCCGCTTCGCCGACAAACTGCCGGCGGTGGTCTGGCGCGGCGATCTTAACAACCCGATCCGGACGAGATTTCTCAAAGCCGTGCGCGACCTGCCGTTCTGCGACGCCGGCTCGCACAAGCCCAATGCTCCAGCCGAATACAGCAAGCCCTTTCTCAGCATCCGCCAGCATCAGAAATACCGCTACATCGTTTCGCTCGAGGGCAATGACGTCGCCACCAACCTCAAATGGATCATGAGCTCGAAGTCGCTCTGCCTGATGCCGCCGCCGACATACGAGACTTGGTTTGCCGAACGGCTGGTTGAGGCCAATGTGCACTATGTGCCGCTCGCCTCGGATTTCTCCGATCTTGCCGAAAAGGTCGCCTATTTCGAGCGGCACCCGGCGGAGGCCGAACGCATCGTCGCGGCCGCGAACGCCTATTGCCGAACGTTCGGCAATGAAAGGGCCGAACGAGCGATTTCGTTCCTCGTGCTCTACAAATATTTCGTGCTCAGCGGCCAGATCGAACCCGATCCCGCACTCTGGCGCTATATTGCGGGCTAGGTTGCCGGCTTGCTGCCGAAGCCGGAGCGATTGTCCGTTTGCGTGATCTCTCGGCCTTGTGAACGCCTGGCGCAATGATGAGGCTGAGTGGTGCGGGAACAATCCCGGACGTTGTTTGTTTTGGTCACGTTTGTCCCGCTCAACGTGAACTATGGCCAGCCTTAAACGAACGACGCAGAAGGTTCTCTACTATGCGCGAAACATTATGCGCGATATCGCGCCGCAGGCGATCTTCCGACGACGGCTCGTGGAGCGCCTTGAGCGGGCGAGGTTGTCGGGCGAGGCCGTGCGAGAGCGGCTGAACGAATACAACATGCGGCGGGACGCCTTTGCGCCGAGCCCTGACGCGGTGCGCATCGACAGGCTGCCGTTCCAGCCCAGCATGTATTACTACGACTTGAAGGAGTTTACCCGTTACTTCGATCCGGCCTTGCGAGTGGACCTCGAATTTGGGGATGTGATCGGGGTGCCCAAGGTGCCGACGCTCGTCAAGGACAGGCCGATCCATGCCGACAATGGCAATGCGGTCATCATGAAGTTCAACAAGTTTCGCCACTTCCACATGCCAGTCGACGCCATGGCCTTCGCCGACAAGCGTCCGCTCGTGGTCTGGCGGGGCGATCTCAACAATCCGATCAGAACGAGGTTCCTGGATAGCGCGCGCGACCTGCCATTCTGCGATGTCGGTTCGCACAAGCGCAGTGCGCCGGCTGAATACTCCAAGCCCTTTCTCAGCATCAGCGAGCACCTGCGCTATCGCTACATCGTCTCGCTTGAGGGCAATGATGTGGCGACCAATCTCAAATGGATCATGAACTCCAACTCGCTGTGCCTGATGCCGGCACCCACCTATGAGACGTGGTTCCTGGAGAGGCGGCTCGAAGCCGATGTCCACTATGTCCCGCTGGATTCGGACTTCGCCGATCTCGGCGAAAAAGTGCGCTATTTCGAGCGACACCCGGCTGCCGCGCAGCGTATCATCGCCGCGGCCAACGCCTATTGCCGCCAGTTTTTCGACGAGCAGGACGAGCAGGCGATTTCCCTGCTCGTCCTCTACAAATACTTCGTGCTCAGCGGCCAGATCGAACCCGATCCCGAACTCTGGCGCTTCATCGAAAGATAGGCGTTACGGTCAGATGACGCTGCGGTCGAGAACCCTGTCGGAGGGACCGAAGCGGTCTTTTGCCGTCAATTGCTGGTGCCAGTAGGGGTAGAGCAGGGGCGGGCGGCTGACCGCGTCCAGGCGCTCGCGCTCCTCCGGGCTGAGTTGGAGGGCGGCGGCGGCCAGATTGTCCTTGAGCTGAGCATCGTTGCGGGCGCCGATCACCAGCGAGGAGACGGCGGGGCGGCCGAGCAGCCATGCGAGCGCAACCTGCGCCGCCGACACGCCGCGATCCGCGCCGATGTCGACCAGCACGTCGACGATCCGCCACAGCCGGTCCTCGTCACGGATCGGCGGCTCGGACCAGCCGGCGAGCTGGCGCGCGGTCGGGCTGTCGCGGCGGTATTTGCCCGACAGCAATCCGCCTGCAAGCGGGCTCCAGACCAGCACGCCGAGCCCCTGGTCGACGCAGATCGGCAGCAGTTCATACTCCGCCTCGCGTGCTTCCAGCGTGTAGTGGATCTGCTGGGTGACGAAGCGCTGCTGGTGACGGCTGTCACTGACGGCGAGCGCCTTCATCACCTGCCAGCCGGAATAGTTGGAGCAGCCGATATAGCGCACCTTGCCCTGGCCGACCAAAGTGTCGAGCGCGGCGATTGTTTCTTCGACCGGGGTAAGGCCGTCCCATTGATGGACGAAGTAGATGTCGATGACATCGGTCTTCAGCCGCTTCAGGCTTCTCTCGCATTCGCGGATCAGGTGATAGCGCGACAGGCCTTCATCGTTCGGGCCCTGGCCGATCCGCATCCGCGCCTTGGATGCGATGAGCACGTCGTTCTTGCGCTTGCCGCCGAGCGCTTCGCCGATGATCTCCTCCGACAGGCCGTTCGAATAGACGTTGGCGGTATCGATCAGGTTGATCCCGGCATCGATGCACATGTCGATCATCCGCCTCGCTTCGGCAAGGTCGCTGTTGCCGACGGCGGCGAACGGCCCGGTGCCGCCGAAGGTCATCGTGCCCAGGGTCAGTGTCGAAACCTTCAAGCCGGAGCGGCCGAGCGTGCGGTATTCCATGTCCTACCTCGCGATTCTGTTGAAGAGGACGCCACGAGCGGGCGTCCGGAAGGGCGGTCAGGGATTTGTAGGACAATTTATCCGGTTTGTCGCCCGCCATCTCAGCCGTTTCGTTGTTGTCAAAGGCGCCGCCATGCGGATGGGGCTGCAATAAAACCGTCATTGCGGGCCTGTATCTCAGTCGGCTTAAGGTGTTGCATTCACGGTCCGCGGCCGGAATGCGGCTCGGGCGAGTGAAGGCCAGCAGGCGGAGCAGGACGATGAATGAATTGAAGCCGAATTCAGGAGCCAAGGACTGGCTGGAAGCCGAACTCGCCGATACGCTCGACGAGGACTATGAGTTGGAACTGTCCGAGCCGGCGCTGTCGCTGGAGATCGCCAAAATCTACAAGAACTCGCATCCGCCCTCAATCGAGCGCATGACCTATTTCCGCGAGTTGCTGCGGCTGCAGTCGGAACTGATCAAGCTGCAATCCTGGGTCGCCCACAACAAGAAGAAGCTGGTGGTGATCTTCGAGGGCCGCGACTCCGCCGGCAAGGGCGGTGTCATCAAGCGCATCACACAGCGGCTCAATCCCCGCATCTGCCGCGTCGTGGCGCTGCCGGCGCCCACCGAGCGTGAGAAGTCGCAATGGTATTTCCAGCGCTATGTGCCGCATCTGCCGGCCGGCGGCGAGATCGTGCTGTTCGACCGCTCCTGGTACAACCGCTCCGGCGTCGAGCGGGTGATGGGCTTTGCCGGCCAGGACCAGGTGGAAGAATTCTTCCATGACGTGCCGGAATTCGAGCGCATGCTGGTGCGCTCGGGCATCACGCTGGTGAAATACTGGTTCTCGATCACCGACGAGGAGCAGCAGATGCGCTTCATGATGCGCATCCACGACCCGATGAAGCAGTGGAAGCTGTCGCCGATGGACCTGCAGTCGCGCGTGCGCTGGGAGCAGTACACCAAGGCCAAGGAAGAAACCTTCGCCCGCACCAACATTCCCGAGGCGCCGTGGTTCATCGTCGAGGGTAACGACAAGAAGCGCGCACGGCTGAACTGCATCGATCACCTCCTGCAGCAGGTCCCTTACGAGGATGTCCCGCACGAGGAAATCACGCTGCCCGAGCGCGTCTTCAACCCGCAATATGAGCGCCAGGTCCTGCCGCGCGATCTCTACGTTCCCGAGAAATATTGAGGCAGTGAAGCTGCAATCTCCCCCTCGTGGGGGAGATTATGCTCTCACGCCCGCCCGATCATCACATGCGTTGCGTCGGCGGTCGAAATCGTTTCCGTGCAGCGATAGCCCAGCTTGGGCATATCAATCCCGGCGAACAGATGCTCGCCCGAACCAAGCAGCACCGGCGAGATCGCCAGGTGCATCTCGTCGATAAGCCTTTCCTGAAGGTATTGGCGGATCGTCGCCACGCCGCCGCCAACCCGCACGTCCTTGCCGTCCGCTGCGGCGCGGGCCTGTTCAAGTGCCGAATGAATGCCGTCGGTGACGAAATGGAAGACCGTGCCACCCTCCATCGTGATCGGCGCCCGTACGTGATGTGTGAGCACGAAGGTCGGCACGTGGTAAGGTGGATTGTCGCCCCACCAGCCTTTCCAACTGTCATCCGGCCATTCGCCGCGGATGGGGCCGAACATGTTGCGGCCGAGAATCCAGGCGCCGACATTCTCGAAGCCGCGTGCGGTGAGCATGTCATCGGTATCGGTGGTCCCGCCATCCCTGCCGATCATCTTGTGAAAAGACCGGGTCGATGTCATCCACTTGTGCAGGTTTTCGCCTCCGACGCCGAGCGGACTGTCGAGCGTCTGGTGGGGACCAGCGCCATAGCCGTCGAGCGACAGGGTGAACGCGTTCACGCGCAGTTTGGACACTGGATCACCTCTGCTGTATTCTGATCTTATTTTGCAAGCAGTTTATTTTAGCAAGCAGGCGGCGGATTGCAATCGGGATTTCCAGGCAAGGAGAAGGCTCCTGCCAGCTATTGCCGACGATGTCGGGATTGTTGGATCCGGGAGCATGTCGCTCACCAAGCCTGCGGAACGGTCAAAGGCGGGAGCGGGAGCCTAACCCTTCAGCAATTCCGCCACCTCGGGCGCGAAATAGGTGAGAATGCCGTCGCAGCCGGCGCGCTTGAAGGCGAGCAGCGATTCCAGCATCGCCTTTTCGCCGTCGATCCAGCCATTGGCGCCCGCCGCCTTGATCATCGAATATTCGCCCGACACCTGGTAGGCGAAAGTCGGCATCTGGAACTCGTCCTTCAGCCGGCGGATGATGTCGAGATAGGGCAGGCCGGGCTTGACCATCAGCATGTCGGCGCCTTCGGCGATGTCCTGCTCGGCCTCGCGCACCGCTTCGTCAGAGTTGGCGTGGTCGATGTAATAGGTCTTCTTGTCGCCCTTGAGCAGGCCGGCGGTACCGACCGCCTCGCGATAAGGGCCGTAGAAGGCCGAGGCGAACTTCGTTGCGTAGGACATGATCGCCACGTCCTGGAAACCATTGGCGTCGAGCGCGTCGCGGATGGCGCCGATGCGGCCGTCCATCATGTCGGAGGGCGCGATGATGTCGGCGCCGGCCGCGGCCTGGATGACGGCCGCCGCCGCGACCTGTTCGACCGTTTCGTCGTTGACGATGATGCCGTCGCGCAGGATGCCGTCATGGCCGTGGCTGGTGAACGGGTCCAGCGCGGCGTCGGTGATGATACCGATCCCGGGTACCGCATCCTTGATCGCGCGCGTGGCGCGATTGATGACATTGTTTGGATCGAGGATGTGCGATCCCGTCTGGTCGCGCAGCGCGAGGTCGACATTGGGAAAAGTGGCGAGTGCCGGAATGCCGAGCCTGGCCGCGCGTTCGGCCTCCTTGACGGCAAGATCGATCGACAGGCGGAAGACGCCCGGCATGGCGGCGATCGGCTCGCGCACCTGTTTGCCCTCGACGACGAAGATCGGCCAGATCAGGTCGTCGACCGTCAGCCGGTTCTCCTGCACCAGGCGGCGCGACCAATCCGCCTTGCGCATGCGGCGCAAGCGACGGCTGCCGGTGACTTCGTCGACACTGCGCGCGCCGGCTGGCTTTGCCGGCGCGAATTTATTCGTCGCGGGGGTGAATTTGTTCATGGCCTAGACTCCAAGTCGGCGGCTTTTACCACGCGGACGCGCCGCGGACCAATGCGACACGATTGTGCCAGCGGTCAGGGTTGGCCGTTGCCCGAAAGAATCTGCGCCGCGCCGGCGATCGCCACACGGAACGCCTCGTCGAAGCTGACACCACGCACCTGCCAATGATATGTCTTGGCGTGATCAGCCAACCGCCAATCGGCGATCCAGCCAAGCTCCTTGTCGCTCCATACGATGCTGCCGGCAAGCGCCTGGCTGCCACCGATCTGTCTGGCCAGCCTGTCAAGCGTTGTGATGTCGGCGGCACGCAGCGCTTCTTCGCTCGAGCCGGCAAGCCGCGAGGCCTTCGGAAACACGATATGCATCAGCGTTGGGCTGGCCGCATTGGCGAAGGATTCGCGCATTGTTTCGCCACGCTCTTCCTCGGCGCTCAGCACGAAATGCCGGGGGCCCTGTTTGGTGGTGAGGAAGACGGCGAGCGTCGGCCGCTCCCCGAGCCAGGGCCTGCTGCCAAGCGAAGCCAGCACCTTGTCGATCACCTCGGGCTTGTAGAGGCAGGTGAGATCGTGAGGCCGGTCGTGCGTGCCTTGTTCGTCATGGATGGGAATGCCCTCAAGCCGGTCGCGGTAGCGGAAGCTGTCGACAAAGCTGCCGGCCCTGGCGCGCAGCGCGCCCATCTCGCCTTTGGCGAGCAGCCTCTGATCGCCGGAGACCCGGACAAGGACCTTGTCCAGGCACGTCTTGAAACCAAGCTGGCGGTTTTCTTCGCCCTGGCCGGTAACGATCGTCTGTGACTGGTAAAGGACGCCGAGGTCGGTTGCCCCGGCTGGGTAATTGGTCGCGCACAAGGCCAGGAGAAAACTGAAACCAAGGGCGAGGCGCAAAAACTGCGGCATGGCTCACTGTCCGGCTCGGGGCCTGTCGTACCAGGCGCCAATCTCTAGCATTGACCATCGCCGGCCGCCAACACCGGGGCCGGCAGGCTCCTGCCATTGACGCACTCATGCGCCGCCTTTAGCACTTCTCCTCCCGCAGGCGCGGGCAAGGGATTCTCTGGCGATGGATTTTGGCGGAGGCGACGAAATTCGCTTCGAACGGTTGGGCAGGGCCGGCGTCGTCACGCTGACGCGGCCGCAGGCGCTCAATGCCGTGACCCATGGCATGGTCAAGGCGCTGGGCAAGGCACTGCATTCCTGGGAGCATGACGATGGCGTGGATGTTGTTGTCGTGAAGGCCGAGGGCAGGGCTTTTTCGGCCGGCGGCGACATCCTGCATGTTTATGAGGCGGGCCGGGCCGGGAAGCCGCCGGTGGAGTTCTTCGCCGATGAGTATCGGCTGAACGTCCATATCAACAGCTTCCGCAAGCCTTATGTTGCGCTCATCGACGGCATCGTCATGGGCGGCGGGGTCGGAATTTCCTTTCACGGTTCGCACCGGGTGATGACCGAGAATGCACAGTTTGCCATGCCGGAAGTCGGTATCGGTTTTTTCCCCGATGTCGGGGCCAGCCATCTGCTGCCGGATCTCGGCGGCTCCTTCGGCATGTATCTGGCGCTGACCGGCAATCGTATCCGCCATGGCGACGCGCTGTGGTCGGGGCTCGCCACCCACACCATCAGGGCCGAGGACCAGGCGAGCTTGCTCGATCGGCTCGCGTTGACCGGCGATCCGGAATCGGTGCTGCGGGGTTTCTTTGTTCCAGCCAAGCGGGAGACCGACAGGCCGATCCTCGAGGCGATTTCGCGCCATTTCGCGCAGGCGTCGCTCCAGGATGTCATCGACAGCCTGGAGCGCGCGGCAAGTGCCGACGAGTTCGCTGCCAGGACGCTGGCCACGATCCGCATGCGATCTCCGACCAGCCTGCGCGTCGCCTGGCGGCAGATCAGCACGGGGCTGACCCTGTCGATGGACGAATGCATGCGGATGGAGTTCCGCATCCTCAACCGCATGCTTGCCGGCCACGATTTCTACGAGGGCATCCGCGCCGCCATCATCGACAAGGGCTCCAAGCCGCAATGGCGGCCGGCCGGCCTGGATGCCGTCAGCGACTCGGATGTCGATGCCTACTTCGCCCCGTTGGGTGAACGGGAACTCCAGGTATGAGCGAGGTGACGTCCAGGCGTATCGTGCTCCAGCCCTCGACGGTCGAGGTGATCTTCGCCTGGTTCCAGCGCGTCATTGCTGGCTACTGCCTGCTGTTCGGCATCCTGTACTGGATCAAGCTGATCGGCTTCTACCCGGGCTCGCTCTGGCGCTTCGACCTGATGCCGGTGCACTGGCAGGTCGCGGCGGTGATGCTGGCGGTGTTTTTCCCCTTCGCCGCGGCAGGCCTCTGGATGCTTGCCTCCTGGGGGCCGGTCATCTGGTTCATCTGCGCTGTCACCGAGACCGTCATGTATGCCGGCTTTCCCGAGCTTTTCGGCCATCGCCTGCTGATCGTCGTCTCGCATGCGGCGGTGGCGTTGCTCTACATCGTCTTTCGTGTCGTCATCTACCTGCAGAAACGACCCGTACGGCCCTAAGCCCCCGTGAACATTGGCGAGTTGGAAACCGCCTGAATCCGGCCCTGAAAACATTGCCTAAATCTTTAGGTTAATGATCCTTGTTCGGGTGACCGTTCGTTAAGCGTCTTCCGAAACCTCTTACCGGTAAGCTCTTGTTAGCCTTGGCGTTTAAGTCGAATTTTATGAGTATTCGATAGTGTCGCGATCAAGGTGAAAAACAAAAAATCACCAGGGCGACAAACGAGAGGCAAAGACAATGATCAATTCGCGTCCGGCGGCGAAGACCGCCAACGTTTCCGACGATCGCCGCGAGGCAATCCGCTCCTTGTACATGGAATCGCTGCAGCTGGTCGAGCGGTTGCACCGCCGTCTGCTTGATGTGATCAAGGACGAATTCGACCGCAACGGCCGCTCCGACATCAATGCCATCCAGGCGCTGCTCCTGTTCAACATCGGCAATTCCGAACTGACCGCCGGCGAGCTGCGCTCGCGTGGCTACTATCTCGGCTCCAACGTGTCCTACAATCTCAAGAAGCTGGTCGATCTCGGCTTCATCAACCACCAGCGTTCGCGCATCGACCGCCGCTCGGTCCGCGTCTCGCTGACCCCGAAAGGCAACGAGGTGGCCGAAGTCGTCGCCGGTCTCTATGAGCGCCATGTCGGCTCGATCGAGCAGGTTGGCGGCATCAACACCGACGAGTTCAAGCAGATGAACCGTGCCCTGCAGCGCCTCGACCGCTTCTGGAACGATACGATCGCCTATAGAATGTGAATTAAATCAGCTAGTTAAAACAAGGCGATAGCGGTTTATCGGGTGCAACGTAAGCGCACAAAGAGGCGTAGCGATGCACCCGGATTTGCCCGGTACCGTAGCAGTTGCGTAGCACCCTAAAACCCGGCCCCTAGCGCAGAATCTGGGGGCCGCTTCCGCATGCCGGGTGCCCCGGTTCTTCGCCAACGCCGCCCCCACCAACCCACTTACGGCGGCTTGGCGTGGGCCGCTTGCGGCGGGCGCCCTCTTTCTCTCTGTCGGCACATTCCATTTATCCACATCTGGCCGGAACGCGCGCCCTTCAAAGCTGGCGCGGGCCGGACACGTTGTGGGTAATGATGGGGGAACCCACCTAATTCCCTAAAACAGCTGCGATGGCCTTGTCCGCTGTCAAAGGGCTTTCGGCTAGTTCGTCGAGAATAATCAGGAGTAGCCGGACGGTCAGCAGAAACCAACTCCGGCTGGTCATGCCGTCTGTGAAAGATTTGATCCCAAGCCCCGGTACGACGGGGAAGGGAGCTTTCATAGCGTGCTGCCTTATGGCGGTGCCCATGCGCAGGGCCAAGATCTCCTTCTCGATCGCCTCGTGGGCGAACGTGAGCGGGATCTTGGAATGAGCAAATACGTTTCTGATGGCCCTCGCGGAGTGCAGTTCCTCGGCGATTGGTGACGTGACAATCCCGAAGGCCTGGGCGACGAGGATTTTCCCGTTGAAGTCGGCCAACGGGCCGCGGTTCTGAAACAGCTGGTTCTCGAACTCCGCATCGCGGTAATGAAGCTTGCTCTGAAGCAACCGCTCCAGCGCGGACTCAGCGAGCGCGGTGCCGGTGATTGCGACGGCAAGGTCGGACTCCTTGTTCAAGTCGTCCAGAATGGCTTCAATTTCAGGGCGGGTAGGGATCTTCGCGCTGAGCTTGCGCAGCGCCTTACGATTGGAAACCGGCTTCATTCTTCCCCCTCAGCTCAATGGGCAACTGCCTCAGTTGCCCTGCGGCGCTAACAAGCTGATCTAACTGCCACTGGGTCATGTGGACCATTGGCGAGGTATCGGTTTTCTGGCGCTCAACCTCGGCCAGCACGGCGGCTAGGTCAGTCTTGGTGTAGCCATTCCGTTTGATGTGAAGCTTGGTCGCCCATAGCGCCGTCTTGGGGCTCTTGAAGAAGTCCAGGGCGTTCTTGTGGTAGCTGAAAAGCCGATAGGTCCGCTCGTCCATGTCCGCCTCCTGAAAGAGGCGGATTCTAAGCTGCCTCGGATTCGGTGGGCAAGGCGTTATCGTTGGTGGATTGTTGAAGAGGACGGCAAATGTGCATTGGCACATTGAAGTCGCCAAATTTTCCTTCTAGGCGTAAGCGCCTCGCCGATCGCCTACGGATTTGGGCTTGACGTTTTCCGGAATCGCCAGGGCATGAGTTCCTCGATCTGGCTCTGCGGATGGCCGTTGATGATGGCGTCGAGGGT
>NZ_JAFKIC010000234.1 GCF_017306585.1 Mesorhizobium sp.
GGCCTTGCCGGCGACGATCTCCTGGAACGCGCGGATGGTCTCCTCGAGCGGGACCTGCACGCCCGGGAAGCCCGTGAACACCTGGGCGACGTCGAACGGCTGGCTGAGGAAGCGCTGGATCTTGCGGGCGCGGGCGACGGTCAGGCGGTCGGCTTCCGACAGTTCGTCCATGCCCAGGATCGCGATGATGTCCTGCAGCGACTTGTAGGACTGCAGGATCTGCTGGACTTCGCGGGCGACCTTGTAATGGGCGTCGCCGACGACGCGCGGATCGAGGATGCGCGAGGTCGAGTCGAGCGGATCCACCGCCGGGTAGATGCCGAGCTCGGCGATCTGGCGCGACAGCACGGTGGTGGCGTCCAAGTGGGCGAACGAGGTGGCCGGCGCGGGGTCGGTCAAGTCGTCGGCCGGCACGTAGATCGCCTGCACCGAGGTGATCGAGCCCTTGTTGGTCGAGGTGATGCGCTCCTGCAGCGCGCCCATGTCGGTGGCGAGCGTCGGCTGATAGCCCACCGCCGAGGGGATGCGGCCGAGCAGCGCCGACACTTCCGAACCCGCCTGGGTGAAGCGGAAGATGTTGTCGACGAAGAACAGCACGTCCTGGCCCTGGTCGCGGAAATATTCGGCGACGGTGAGGCCGGTGAGGCCGACGCGGGCGCGGGCGCCCGGCGGCTCGTTCATCTGGCCGTACACCAGGGCAGCCTTGGAGCCTTCTCCGCCGCCCTTCTTGTTGACGCCCGATTCGATGAACTCGTGATAAAGGTCGTTGCCCTCGCGGGTGCGCTCGCCGACGCCGGCGAACACCGAGTAGCCGCCGTGGGCCTTGGCGATGTTGTTGATCAGTTCCTGGATCAGCACGGTCTTGCCGACGCCGGCGCCGCCGAACAGGCCGATCTTGCCGCCCTTGGCGTAGGGCGCCAGCAGGTCGAGCACCTTGATGCCGGTGATCAGAATCTGCGCTTCCGTCGACTGCTCGACATACGCCGGAGCCGGCTGGTGGATGGAGCGCATTTCGGTCGCGGCGACCGGGCCTTCTTCGTCAACCGGTTCGCCGATGACGTTGATGATGCGGCCGAGCATGCCCGGGCCGACCGGCACCGAAATCGGGCCGCCGGTGTCACGCACTTCCTGGCCGCGCACCAGACCCTCGGTGGAGTCCATGGCGATGCAGCGCACGGTGTTTTCACCCAGGTGCTGGGCGACTTCGAGCACCAGCCGGTTGCCGACATTGGTGGTTTCGAGCGCGTTCAGGATCGGCGGCAGATGATCGCCGAATTGCACGTCGACGACGGCGCCGATGACCTGGCGGACCTTGCCGACCACGCCAGTCGCCTTGCTGGCCACGGCCGAGCTCTTGGCCGCGGCGGCCTTGGCCGGCGCTGCCGCTACCTTGGCCGGAGCCGCCTTCGCTGCCGCTGCCGGAGCCTTTGCCGCCTTCGCTGGGGCTGCGGCCTTCGGGGCCGCTGTCTTGGGGGTCGCTGCTTTCGCCATCGTCTTTACCCTTCTCGTCCTTTGTTTTCACGCGGTCCGGTCGCGGGACTTCAACCCGCGGACCGCGCCTAGAGCGCTTCGGCGCCCGAAATGATTTCGATCAGTTCCTTGGTGATCTGCGCCTGCCGCTGGCGGTTGTAGGTGATCGACAGCTTGTTGATCATCTCGCCGGCGTTGCGCGTCGCATTATCCATGGCGCTCATCTTGGCGCCCATTTCGCCCGCCGCGTTTTCAAGCAGCGCGCGGAAGATCTGCACCGCTATGTTGCGCGGGATGAGGTCCGACAGGATTTCGCCCGGCTCCGGCTCGTATTCGTAGACGGCGCTGGCGCCGTCGGCAGCCTCGGTCTGCGCCGAGGGAGCTGCGGCCGGGACGATCTGCTGTGCGGTCGGCACCTGGCTGATCACCGACTTGAACTGCGAATAGAACAGCGTGCAGACGTCGAAGGCGCCTTCGTTGAACAGATGGATCACCTTGCGGGCGATCGCATCGGCATTGACGAAGCCGAGCGTCTTGACCTCGCGCAGATCGACGCGTTCGAGGATCAGCGAGGCATAGTCGCGGCGCAGGATGTCGAAACCCTTCTTGCCGACGCAGATGATCTTGACCTGCTTGCCGTCGGCCAGAAGCCGGCGGATGTGGTCGCGGGCAAGGCGGGAGATCTGCGAATTGAAGCCGCCGCACAGGCCGCGCTCGGCGGTGCAGACCACGAGCAGATGCACGTCGTCCTTGCCGGTACCGGTCATCAGCGCCGGGGCATCGCCGCCGCCGCCGATGGCCTGGGTGATGTTGGCCAGCACGGAACCCATGCGCTCCGAATAGGGGCGCGCCGCTTCCGCGGCCTCCTGCGCACGGCGCAGCTTCGCCGCGGCGACCATCTGCATCGCCTTGGTGATCTTCTGCGTCGCCTTGACCGAGGCGATACGGTTACGAAGGTCTTTTAATGAAGGCATGCTTCAAACCTGATCCCGTCTTGTCGCGCTCAGGCGAAAGTCTTGGCGAAAGCGTCGATCTCTGCCTTCAGCTTGGCGCGCAGATCGTCCGACAGCGCCTTTTCCTTGCGGATGCCGTCGAGCACGTCCTTGCCGGCCGCGCGCATGTGGCTGAGCAGGCCATGCTCGAACCTGCCGACCTGATTGACCGGCAGCTTGTCGAGATAGCCGTTGACGCCGGCGAAGATCACGGCGACCTGCTCTTCCGTCTTCAGCGGCGAGAACTGCGGCTGCTTCAGGAGTTCGGTCAGGCGCGATCCGCGATTGAGCAGGCGCTGCGTGGCGGCGTCGAGGTCCGAGCCGAACTGCGCGAAGGCCGCCATTTCGCGGTACTGCGCGAGCTCGCCCTTGATGGAGCCTGCAACCTGCTTCATCGCCTTGATCTGCGCCGAAGAACCGACGCGCGACACCGACAGGCCGACGTTCACCGCCGGGCGGATGCCCTGGAAGAACAGGTTGGTTTCAAGGAAGATCTGGCCGTCAGTGATCGAGATCACGTTGGTCGGAATGTAGGCCGACACGTCGTTGGCCTGGGTTTCGATGACCGGCAGGGCGGTCAGCGAGCCATTGCCCATCTCGTCATTGAGCTTGGCGGCGCGCTCGAGCAGGCGCGAGTGCAGGTAGAAGACGTCGCCCGGATAGGCTTCGCGGCCCGGCGGGCGGCGCAGCAGCAGCGACATCTGGCGGTAGGCGACGGCCTGCTTCGACAGATCGTCATAGCTGATCAGCGCATGCATTCCGTTGTCGCGGAAATACTCGCCCATGGTGCAGCCGGCGAACGGCGCCAGGAACTGCATCGGCGCCGGATCCGAAGCGGTCGCGGCGATGATGATCGAGTACTCCAGCGCGCCGCGCTCTTCGAGCACCTTCACGAACTGCGCGACGGTCGAGCGCTTCTGGCCGACGGCGACGTAGACGCAGTAGAGCTTTTCCTTTTCCGGACCGTTGTCGTGCACCGACTTCTGGTTCAGCATCGTGTCCAGGATGATGGCGGTCTTGCCGGTCTGACGGTCGCCGATGACCAGCTCGCGCTGGCCACGGCCGACAGGGATCAGCGCGTCGATGGCCTTGAGACCGGTCGACATCGGCTCATGCACCGACTTGCGCGGAATGATGCCGGGCGCCTTGACGTCGACGCGCTTGCGTTCGGTCGCCTTGATCGGGCCCTTGCCGTCGATCGGATTGCCAAGCGCGTCGACGACGCGGCCGAGCAGGCCCGGGCCGACGGGAACGTCGACGATGGCGCCGGTGCGCTTGACGGTGTCGCCTTCCTTGATGTCGCGGTCGGCGCCGAAGATCACGACGCCGACATTGTCGGCTTCGAGGTTGAGCGCCATGCCGCGGATGCCGCCGGGGAATTCGACCATTTCGCCGGCCTGGACATTGTCGAGGCCGTAGACGCGGGCGATACCGTCACCGACGGACAGCACCTGTCCGACTTCGGAGACTTCAGCCTCCTTGCCGAAATTCTTGATCTGGTCTTTCAGAATTGCGGAAATTTCCGCGGCGCGGATGTCCATCAGCCGACCTCTTTCAGTGCAAGCTTGAGCGAATTGAGTTTGGTTTTAAGCGACGTATCAATCTGGCGCGAGCCCATCTTGACCACCAGTCCGCCGAGCAGCGACGGATCGACGGTGACGGAGATGGCCACGTCCTTGCCGGCAACGCTTTTCAGCGCGGCCTTGAGTTCGGTCTGCTGGGCGGCGGTCAGATCATGGGCCGACGTCACCTCGGCAGCGGTCTCGCCACGGTGCTCGGCGGCGATCTGGCGGAACGCCTTGATCATGCCGGGCACAGCGAACAGGCGGCGATTGCGGGCGACGACACGCAGGAAATTGCCGGTCAGGCCGGTGATCCCTGCCTTGTCGGCGATCGCCGCGATGGCCTTGGCCTGGTCCTCGCTGGAGAACACCGGGCTGTTGATCAGCCGGGTCAGGTCGGCGCTGCCCGAAAGCAATGCCTCGAAACTATTGAGGTCGGCTTCGACCTTGGTCACCGAATTTGCCTGCAATGCCAGTTCGAACAGCGAACCGGCATAGCGTTCTGCGACACCTGAGATTGGCGATGACGATTGAGCCACGGACCGTCTTTTCTCTTGTCTGACAGGCCGCAGATTGTTGGCGCGAGCGAAAACTCTGGCTAAATCTTTGACCTTACTGCATTTTTTCAAGCACGGAGGCGCGGCTTCCGCTATCCCCGGCCGAAAGTCGATTGCCGTCTAGCACAGGCATTTTAAGACCGCAATGCGTCGTTCCGCATGGTTTTCAGGCACTATTGTCGCATCCGGCGAAAGATCGGCGTCTCGCGCGCAGCAATAGCCCGCGATTCAGGGCACAAAGCCGAAGGCAAAGGCGAGCGGCAAGGCGGCGAGCGCCAGTTCGACTACGATGGAAACCCAGTTGAAAGGCGTGTTGGCGCCATCCGACATCATCGACAGCAGACGACCGAAGGCGGTGAACAGCCAGGAGAAGCCGAGCGCCATGTAGACCAGTGGCTGCGCCAGCAGGATGCAGCACAGGCCGACGCCGAGATAGAAGCCCGACATGCGGCCGCGTCCCTCGGCGATCGCCGCCGCCTTTTCGGGCTTCGCCTGCAGGCGCAGGATGCGAAAGGCCAGACCCGGCGCCAGGAAGAACAGAAGCCCGAGCAACACGGTGACGACAGCGCTCGACCACGCCAGCCATTCGCCCTGGCTTGTCGGCCACGGAAGCGCAAAATCCATCTCGTCCCCTCGAAATGCCTGTTTTGATTGCGGGCATTCTAGCCGAGGAAACACCACGCGCCAGATGGCATCGAGCACTTTAGCAGGAGCGCATCAACCGAGCGCGAAGTCCGCCGCCGCTTCGGCATGGATGCGCGTCGTGTCGAAGACCGGGATATCGAAATCCGGCTGGCCGATCAGCATGGTGATTTCGGTACAGCCCATGATGATGCTGTCGGCGGCCTCTTCCCGGCGCAGGCGTTCGGCCTCCGCGACATAGGCCGCCTTCGAAGCCTCGGTAACGATGCCCTGACAGAGTTCGTCATAGATGACGCGATGCACCATGTCGCGGCCGGGCGCGTCCGGCACCACCGGCTGCAATCCGAATTTGTCAGCGAGCCGCCCCTTGTAGAAATCCTGCTCCATGGTGAAGCGCGTCGCCAGCAGGGCCGGGCGCCGCAAACCGGCATGCTGGATTGCGGCCGCTGTGGCGTCGGCGATGTGGATCAGCGGTATCGGCGCCGCCGCCTGCACCTGGTCGGCAAGCTTGTGCATGGTGTTGGTGCACAGAAGCAGCCCTTCGGCGCCGCCCGCCTGCAGCTTGCGCGCCGCATCGGCCAGCAGCTTGCCGGCGCCGTCCCAGTCGCCATGGTGTTGCCGTTCGGCGATCTCGGCGAAGTCGAACGACCAGACGAGTAGTTTCGCCGAATGCAGCCCGCCGAGGCGCTCGCGCACGATCTCGTTGAGCAGGCGATAATAGATCGCGGTCGATTCCCAGCTCATGCCGCCGATGAGGCCAAGGGTTTTCATGTGGACTGTTCCTATTCCTGTGCAATTCCTATATTGTGACCACATGGGACCACAAGGAGACTCTGCCATGAAATCGATGCAACTTCGGGAGGCCAAGGCAGGGCTGTCGGCTCTCGTCGAGGCTGCTGGGAACGGTGAGCCCACAATCATCACCAGGCATGGCAAACCGACTGCAATGGTCGTTCCAATCGAAGAGGGGCGAAAGCTTTATCCGCAAGATACCCAAAGGAACTTTGTGGACTTTCTGCTGCAGTATCCCGGCGGCATTGAGCTTGAGCGCAACGAATCGCCGTCGCGGGACGTCGAACTTTGAACGGCTACCTGCTCGACACATCCTTTGTTTCAGCCTTCGCGCCCGATCGTCCTTCACTCCCGCATCCTGTTCAAAAATGGGTTGCCGAACAGCGCGAACAGGGAACCTGGTACATGTCGTCAATTGTCGTTCTGGAGGTGGAAAGAGGGATTGCGAGATTGATGCGATCCGGCGGAACGGCAAAAGCGGACCGGTTGACGCTTTGGTTCGGACGACTTGTCCAGGAGTTCGATCAACGCATCATTCCGGTCGACTCAGCCGTTGCCCGAGAGGCCGGGCAGTTGGAGGATGCGACCATCGCACGCGGCTTCAATCCGGGTTTGGCGGATGTCCTGATCGCCGCGACTGCTCGTTTGAACGATCTTTCCGTGCTGACAGCCAATGTCCGGCACTTTGCCACCCTTGGTGTGGCTTATCTCAATCCGTTCAATGGGGACATCTGAGGAGCTCCCACTACAAAAAGCTCTGCGGATCGATGTCGACCTGAACCCTGACCGAACCTCTCACCTTCGGCCCTTCGGCCAGCATGGCCCTGATAAAGCCTTGCATGTCCGCGCGCCGCTCGCCCTGGATCAGCAGGCGGAAGCGGTGCCGGCCGCCGAGCAGCGACAAGGGCGCCTCGGCCGGCCCTAGCACGAACAGATCGCTGGACTCGGGCGCGGCGCGGCGCAGGCCGCGGGCATGACCCTCCGCTTCAGCCCTCGTCACAGCGCTGACGATGACACCGGCAAGCCGGCCGAAAGGCGGCAGCGCCGCCCGCTCACGCTCCGCGATCTCGCGGTCGTAAAAGGCTTCGGCATCGCCGGAAATGATCGCCCGCATCACCGGATGCTCGGGCTGGAAGGTCTGCAGCAGACCAAGGCTCTTCTTGCCGGTGCGGCCGGCTCGGCCGGTCACCTGGCTGAGCAGCTGGAACGTCCGCTCGGCGGCGCGTGGATCGCCATTGGCAAGGCCGAGATCGGCATCCACCACGCCGACCAGCGTCATGTTGGGAAAATTGTGGCCCTTGGCGACGAGCTGCGTGCCGATGACGATGTCGGCCTCGCCGTCGGCGATCGCCTCCAGCTCCAGCCGCAGCCGCTTGACGCCGCCCATCAGGTCCGACGACAGCACGATAGTGCGGGCATCCGGGAAATGCGTCACGACCTCCTCGGCGATGCGCTCGACGCCCGGGCCGCAGGCAACCAGATGGTCGAGCGTGCCGCATTCCGGACAGGCTTCGGGGCGGCGCTCATTGTGCCCGCAATGGTGGCAAACCAGCTGGCCGCGAAAACGATGCTCGACAAGCCAGGCCGAGCAGACCGGGCAGCTGAAACGATGGCCGCAAACCCGGCACAGCGTCAGCGGCGCATAGCCGCGCCGGTTGAGGAACAGCAGCGACTGCTCCTTTTTCTCCAGCGTCCTGCGCATATGGTCGAGCAGAACAGGCGACAGGAAACCACCGCGTGCCGGCGGCGCGCGGCGCATGTCGATCGACTTGAGATCGGGAAGCGCCGCCTCGGCGAAACGGGCGGAGAGCACGGCCCTGGCATAGCGGCCCTGGCTGGCATTGACGCGGCTCTCGACCGAAGGCGTCGCCGAGGCCAGCACCACGGGAAAACCAGCGATATGGCCGCGCACCACCGCCATGTCGCGCGCATTGTAGAAGACACGGTCTTCCTGCTTGTAGGCGGGGTCGTGCTCCTCGTCGACGACGATCAGGCCAAGCTCCTTGAACGGCAGGAACAGCGCCGAGCGCGCACCGGCGACAACGCGTACGCCGCCTTCGGCGACCTGCCGCCAGACTTTTTCGCGCATTCTCGGCGGCAGGTCGGAGTGCCACTCGGCCGGCTTGGCGCCGAAGCGACGCTGGAAGCGTTCGAGGAAGGCATGCGTGAGCGCGATTTCCGGCAAAAGGATCAGCACCTGTTTGCCTTGGTCGAGTGCTGCCGCGACCGCTTCGAAATAGACCTCGGTCTTGCCCGAACCGGTGACGCCGTCGAGCAGCGCCACATTGAAGACGCCGGCCGCGACATTGGCGCGCAGCATCGATGCGGCATCGCTCTGGTCCGGCATCAATTCCGGCACGGCATAGCTCGGGTCGGGCGCGGCCACCACCGGGCGCGGCGGGATCATCACGGTCTCGAACACGCCTTGCGCCTTCAGCCCCTCGATCACCGTCGAGGAAACGCCGGCGGCATGCGCCAGCCCCGAGCGGGTCCAGGCGAGCCCGCCCTCGGCCGTCTCCAGCACGCGCGAGCGCGCATCCGTCATCCGGTCGGGAACGAGAGATGTCCGCTTCAGTCCTTCTATCCAAGGCTCCGGGTCGAAAGCTTCCGGCGCCCTGAGCAGCATGCGCGCCACCATGCCCGGCGCCGACAGCGTGTATTGCGCCACCCAGTCGACGAAGCGGCGCATGGCGCGGTCGATCGGCGGGCAATCGAAAACCTGTTCGATCGGACGCAATTTCCTGGCGTCGACCTTCTCGACCACGCCATCCCAGACGATGCCGGCGACCTGGCGCGGCCCGAGCGGCACGCGCACGATCGAACCCGGCACGACGCGCATGCCAGCGGGCACGGCATAGGTGTAAGGGCGTTCGGCGGGCATCGGCACCAGCACCGGCGCTGCCGCGACAAAGGGCGAATCTTCCATCATGAGGCGTGACCTTGCCCCGACTTTGGTCTAGATCAAAGAGCAACGCTGAACGTGCCTTCCCAAGCACGACGAAATCGTCAGGAGACCCGCCATGAAATTTTTTGTCGACACCGCCGATATCAAGGACATCCGTGAGCTCAACGATCTCGGGCTGCTCGACGGGGTCACCACCAATCCGTCGCTGATCCTGAAGTCCGGCGGCAAGATCGCCGATGTCACCAAGCAGATCTGCGACATCGTCGAAGGCCCGGTCTCGGCCGAAGTGGTGGCGACCGAATACAAGGACATGATGGCCGAGGCCGAGGTGCTGGCCAAGATCGCCCCCAATGTCTGCATCAAGGTGCCGCTGACGCTGGACGGCCTGAAGGCCTGCAAGACGATCCGCACCCAGATGAACCGCATGGTCAATGTCACGCTGTGCTTCTCGGCCAACCAGGCGCTACTCGCCGCCAAGGCCGGCGCCTCCTTCATCTCGCCCTTCGTCGGCCGCATCGACGACACCGGCTCGGACGGCATGGAACTGATCCAGGAGATCCGGCAGATCTACGACAATTACGATTTCCAGACCGAGATCCTCACCGCCTCGGTGCGCACGGTGAACCACGTCAAGCAGGCGGCGTTGATCGGCGCCGACGTCGTCACCGCGCCGCCGGCGACGCTGAAGGCGCTGGTCAACCATCCGCTGACCGACAAGGGCCTCGCCACCTTCCTCGCCGACTGGGCCAAGACCGGCCAGAAGATCGGCTGAGCCGTTCAGCACTCAACAATGAAAAAAGGCCGGTCGCCCGGCCTTTTTTTATTGGCGCTACGCGAAGCTGTCGCGAGAGCGCATCCTTCGAACTTCCGGTCAGTCCGAGCCATCATTGTCGGTCGCCGGGGCCGGCGGACGTTTGCCCGCCATGATCTCGCGCTTGCCGACATGGTTGGGCGCACCGACCAGCCCTTCCTTTTCCATCCGTTCGACCAGGGAGGCGGCCCTGTTGTAGCCGATGCCGAGCCGCCGCTGGATGTAGGAGGTCGAGCACTTCTTGTCGCGCAGCACCACCTTCACCGCCTCGTCATAGCTGGCGTCGCCATCTTCGGCGGCAATGGATCCCTTGTCGAAGACCGCGCCCTGGTCGACTTCTTCCTCTTCCTCGTCTTCGTCCGCGGTCACGGTTTCCAGATATTCGGGCCGGCCCTGCGCCTTGAGATGCGCCACGACATGCTCGACCTCGGCATCCGAGACGAAGGGGCCGTGGACGCGCGCGATGCGCCCGCCGCCCATCATGTGCAGCATGTCGCCCTGGCCGAGCAGCTGTTCGGCGCCCTGCTCGCCAAGGATGGTGCGGCTGTCGATCTTGGACGTCACCTGGAAGGAGATGCGGGTCGGGAAGTTGGCCTTGATCGTGCCGGTGATGACGTCGACCGACGGGCGCTGCGTGGCCATGATCAGATGAATGCCGGCGGCGCGCGCCATCTGCGCCAGGCGCTGGATGGCGCCTTCGATCTCCTTGCCGGCAACCATCATCAGGTCAGCCATCTCGTCGACGATGACGACGATGTAGGGCATTGGCGCCAGGTCGATCTCCTGCTGCTCGAACAGCGGCTCGCCCGTGCCCTTCTCGAAGCCTGCCTGAACGGTCATGACGACCGTCTCGCCCTTTTCCCGGGCGGTGGCGGCGCGCTCATTGTAGCCATCGATGTTGCGCACGCCGAGCCGCGCCATCTTGCGATAGCGGTCCTCCATCTCGCGCACCGCCCATTTCAGCGCTGTGACGGCTTTCTTGGGATCGGTGACGACAGGCGTCAGAAGATGCGGGATGCCGTCATAGATGGACAGTTCCAGCATCTTGGGGTCGACCATGATCAGCCGGCATTCCTCGGGCTTCAGCCTGTAGAGCAGCGACAGGATCATGGTGTTGATGGCGACCGACTTGCCTGAGCCGGTGGTGCCGGCGACGAGCAGATGCGGCATCTTGGCCAGTTCGGCGATGACCGGCTCGCCGCCGATCGTCTTGCCCAGGCAAAGCGCCAGCTTGCAGCTGGTCTTGCGGAAACCCTGCGATTCGATCAGCTCGCGGAAATAGACGGTCTCGCGGGTCTCGTTGGGAAGTTCGATGCCGATGACGTTGCGGCCGGGCACGACGGCGACGCGAGCCGAGACCGCCGACATGGAGCGGGCGATATCATCGGCAAGACCGATGACGCGCGACGACTTCACGCCCGGCGCCGGCTCGAACTCATAGAGGGTGACGACAGGGCCGGGACGGACATGGATGATCTCGCCGCGCACGCCGAAATCCTCCAGCACGCTTTCCAGAAGGTCGGCATTCTGCTCCAGCCGCTCCTGCGACATGTAGAATCCCTGCCCTTCCGGCGGCTGCTGCAGCAGTTCTTCCGAAGGAAGCTCATAGCCTTCGCCCGTCACCGGCTGCGCGATCTTGCCGGCCATGGGTAGCGCGGGAGCCCCGCGCCCAGCGGCGGCCGGAAGGGTTTCCTCCGGGCGTTGCACGGCTGGCGCGGCGGAGGCGTTTTCGGCGGCAATAGCAGGCGCGGCCACCGTCCGCGGCTGCCGAGCTGGCTTGCCCGCAAGATGAGGCGGTTCAGTGGTTGCCTTGTTCGAGTTGGCCGGGAAGACTTCCGGCAGGACGGGCGATGCCCGGTCCGGGCGGCATTCTATGACACGGAACAATGCGGTCACGTCGGCCGGCGGAGAGGCCGCGACATCGGCTCGAACGACGGCTGACGGAGCCGCGACGGGTGCACGCGAGATCGGACGGACCGGCGACGCCACATCGACCAGGATCGGCGCCAACCCCTCGAAGAAGGCATGATCCGAAAGGTAAGGCCGCCGCGATTTTTCGGAGGTGGCGGCAGTGACCGGCGCGCCATTGGCGACGACCGCCGCTGGTGCCGTTGCAGGAGCAGCCGGCGGCGTGGTCGTCATGGCGCCCCGCGATCTCTGATCGTCACGCTGCGGCTGGGCGGCGCGAACCGGCGGCTGTCCATGATGTGCGATCGTGCCAGGCCGGGTTTGTTCCGCCGGAGGCGGCTCGAGGGCCTCTTGCCTGGCGGCTTCGTCCTGAGGCTGGCGATGCCTGGGCTCGTAGTCCGGTGTGCGTGTGAACCGGACATTGGGAGCCAGGAAGAAATAATCCTGCCAGGCGGGGCTTTCATTGCCGCCAAGGTCGACGGGAGGTGGTGAGAAACCTGGCCTGGGCGCTCCGGCGCGCTGACCCTCTTCCTTGTCGCTCCTGCGGCTGAAACGCTGTCCCTCGGGATTGTCGGGCGAAGCCATGTTGGAAGAATTGACCCGAGGAAAACGCCTGGATTCCATGCTCAAGACTCACTCTGAAATGTCTGTTGAGCAATAGGGAGCGAGTGGTTAACAGTTGCTTCCCGCGACCCGTACCGGGGCAACCGAATTTTTTTTCGAAGGCCTATCGACAAACCGGATTCGCCAGGAATCGTCCGGCGACGGACCGGGCAGAGAGCAATATCTCGGCCACAAAGAATCGACCCCGGCGAGAGCCAGGGTCGAACCGTTACAAGGTCGAGGAGATTAGCTGGCGGCCTTGCCGTGGCGCACGAGATCCTGAGCTATCGACAGCTGAAGCGCTTCGGCCAGTTCACGCGCGGCGCGGTTCTCGGCATCGATCTGCGCGCGGTATGCGGCAAACTCCTGCCGCGGCCGGTCGAAGGACGAGGTGATCGCCCGCTTGCCCACCGAGACGACAACGCCGGTCTTCATGTCGCTCAGCGTGTAGCTGGCGGTCAGCGTCACCGAACCGGCGGTCGGCTCGTCCTCGTCGGTCCCGACCTGAACGAGGGCGGAGGATTCCACGGTTTCGGCCACGCTGAGATCGAGTGAATAGAGCGGCGAGGCCGGTTCGCCAGCGCCGCGTCCAAATCCAAAGACCAGATTGTTGCGCACCTGCTGGGCATAGCGCGTCTTGACCGGTTTGACGGCGATCGACGCCAGCTCGGCATTGGCGGTCGAGCCTGTCGACAGCGGCGCGTTGGAATAGAGCGGCCGCACCGTGCAGGCCGAAACCATTGCCAGCGAGCCGATCAGGCTGGCAAGCGCGATGCGGCGCAGCAAACCGCTCCGCTCTGTCTTTTCCCGATCAGGCAACGACATTGACGATCCTCTGCGGCACGATGATCACCTTGCGCGGAGCCTTACCTTCGAGTGCTTTCTGCACGAAGTCGAGAGCCAATACCGCTTTTTCGACCGCACCTTGATCCGCGTCGCGGGCAATTGTCAAATCCCCCCGCTTCTTGCCGTTGACCTGCACGGGATAGGTGACGTCGTTGTCTATGACCAGCGCCGGATCGAAGACGGGCCACGGTCGTTCGGCGACCAGTTCGGTGCCGCCCAGCGTCTCCCAGCATTCTTCGGCCAGATGCGGCATGACCGGCGCGATCAGATGCACCAGGATTTCCACCGCCTGGCGGCAGGCGCCACGCAATGCCGGATCGGCCTTGCCTTCGGCCACCTCGTTGAGCGGCGCGGTCAGCGCATTGGCCAGCTCGTAGATACGGGCGATGGCGCGGTTGAAGGCGAGCTTCTCGATGTCCTCGCCGACCGCCTTCAGGATCTTGTGCGCGGCCTTGGAGACGGCCCCAGCCTCGCCATCCGCGGCTGCGGTGGGCTTGACGCCGGCCAGCGTCTCGGCGGCGGTCGACACCAGCCGCCAGATGCGCTGCATGAAGCGGTGCGCGCCGGCGGCGCCATCGTCGGTCCATTCGACATCGCGCTCGGGCGGCGAATCCGACAGCATGAACCAGCGTGCGGTGTCGGCGCCGTAGCCGTCGGTGATATCCTCCGGGCTGACCGTATTCTTCTTCGACTTCGACATCTTCTCCAGCGGGCCGATCGTCACGGCCTCGCCGGTCGCGATCTCGACGGCACGGCGTTCGCCGTCGACACCCTCCAGCCGCACCTCGGTCGGCGCCAGCCAGCGGCCGCTGGAGGCCGAGCCGGCGCGATAGGTCTCGTGCACCACCATGCCTTGCGTGAACAGGCCCTTGAACGGCTCGGCCAGGTCGACATGGCCGGTCTCGCGCATGGCGCGGGTGAAGAAGCGCGAATAGAGCAGATGCAGGATCGCATGCTCGATGCCGCCAATATACTGGTCGACCGGCAGCCATTCATTGGCGGCCTTGGGATCGGTCGGCTCATGCGCATGAGGCGCCGTGAAGCGGGCGAAATACCAGGACGAATCGACGAACGTGTCCATCGTGTCCGTTTCGCGGCGCGCATCCTTGCCGCATTGCGGGCACTTCACGTGCCGCCAGGTCGGATGACGGTCGAGCGGATTGCCCGGTCGGTCGAAATCGACATCGTCCGGCAGCTTGACCGGCAGATCGGCCTTCGGCACCGGCACCACGCCGCAATCCTCGCAATGGATCATCGGGATCGGGCAGCCCCAGTAGCGCTGGCGCGAAATGCCCCAGTCGCGCAGGCGGAAATTCACCTTGCGCTCGGCCATCGGCCGGTTGCCGATCGTCTTCTGCTCCAGCAGCCTTGCCACTTCGTCGAAGGCCTGGCTAGGCGACTTGCCGTCGAGGAAGCGCGAATTGATCATCGAGCCGTCATCGGTGTAGGCGACATCGATCACCTGGAAGGTCGCCTTGTCCGCGCCTTCAGGCATCACCACCGGAACCACCGGCAGGCCGTATTTGTTGGCGAAGTCGAGATCGCGCTGGTCGTGTGCCGGACAGCCGAAGATGGCGCCGGTGCCGTATTCCATCAGCACGAAATTGGCGACATAGACAGGCAGCGTCCAGCTGTCGTCGAACGGATGGACGACGCGGATGCCGGTGTCGAAGCCCTTCTTCTCGGCTGTCTCCAGCGCCGCCACCGAGGTGCCCATGTGGCGGACTTCGTCGATGAACTTGGCCAGCTCGGGATTGGTTTCCGCGGCCTTCTTTGCCAGCGGGTGATCGGCCGCGATCGCCATGAAGGAAGCGCCGAAGATGGTGTCGGGCCGCGTCGTATAGACTTCCAGCTCATGCTCGCCGGCAACGTCCGACGCCAGCGGCCAGCGCACCAGCAGGCCTTCCGAACGGCCGATCCAGTTCTGCTGCATCAGCTTCACTTTTTCCGGCCATTCGTTCAGGCCGTCCAGCGAATCCAGCAGGTCCTGCGCATAGTCGGTGATCTTGAAGAACCACTGCGTCAGCTCGCGCTGTTCGACCAGCGCGCCCGAACGCCAGCCGCGGCCGTCGATGACCTGCTCGTTGGCGAGCACGGTCATGTCCTCCGGATCCCAGTTGACCTTGGAGGATTTGCGCGTCACCAGCCCCTTCTCGACAAAGTCGAGGAACAGCATCTGCTGGCGATGGTAATAATCGACGTCACAGGTGGCGAATTCGCGCGCCCAGTCCAGCGACAGGCCCATGACCTTGAGCTGCTCGCGCATGGTGGCGATGTTCTGGTAGGTCCATTCCTTGGGATGGACCTTGTTCTGCATGGCAGCGTTCTCGGCCGGCATGCCGAAGGCGTCCCAGCCCATCGGATGCAGCACGTTGAAGCCCTTGGCCCGCTTGTAGCGCGCCACCACATCGCCCATCGTGTAGTTGCGCGTGTGGCCGATGTGGATGCGCCCCGACGGATAGGGGAACATCTCCAGCACGTAGTATTTGGGCTTCGGGTCGTCATTGCTTGCTTCGAAAAGCTTCTTGTCCGCCCAGGCCTTCTGCCATTTGGGTTCTGACGCGCGCGGATTGTATCGTTCGGTTGCCATGGGACGTTTTTCACTTAAAAGCAGGCGGACTGCGGGCAAAGGCCCGGCAGTTCATTGGATGTGGTCCGGGTGTTCACCATGGTTTGGCAAACCCGTCAACCATATGGGCATCGCGTCCGACAAAAACGCGGGTCAAAACAGCGGGATTTGCATATGAGCGACACGGTTCAGCAGTTTTTCGCGGTCAGGGCGAAGATCGCCGCCGCAGAGCGGGAGGCGGGCCGCGAGGCCGGCGCGGTGACGCTGGTGGCGGTTTCCAAGACCTTCGAGGCCGCCGACATAAGCCCTGTCCTCGAGGCCGGCCAGCGTGTCTTCGGCGAGAACCGCGTGCAGGAAGCGCAGGGCAAATGGCCTGGCCTGAAGCAGGCATTTCCCGATATCGAGCTGCATCTGATCGGCCCGCTGCAATCGAACAAGGCGAAGGATGCCGTGGCGCTGTTCGATGTCATTGAGACGGTCGATCGGGAAAAGATCGCCGCCGAACTCGCCAGGGAGATGTCCAGGCAAGGCCGTGCGCCAAAGCTCTATGTCCAGGTTAACACCGGCTCCGAGCCGCAGAAGGCCGGCATCGAGCCGCGCGAGGCGGTAGCCTTCGTCAAGCGCTGCCGTGAGGTCCACGGACTGGCCATAGAAGGCCTGATGTGCATTCCGCCCGCAGACGAGAACCCCGGCCCGCATTTCGCACTGCTGGAAAAGCTGGCGCGCGAGGCCGGCGTCGCAAAACTGTCGATGGGCATGTCCGGCGACTATGAGACCGCCATCGCTTTCGGCGCCACCAGCGTGCGGGTGGGCTCGGCGATCTTCGGCAGCCGATAGTCCTTCGTCATCGTAATCCTGGGGCGGAGCAAGGAGCGAAGCGACGCGGCGCAGACCCCAGGATCCATGCCGGGACTCCGAAGCGTCGCCACGGTCCAGAATTCTGCTCCGTTGCAGCCGTCAGCAGGGTCGCGGCATGGATCCTCGGGTCTTCGCGACGCCGCTTCGCGGCTGCTCCGCCCGTGGATGACGAAGTGAAAATCACGGCTCCCAGTCAGCGCGGGTAACATTTACTTCGTAGCCCACCGACAATTGACGGACCTATAGTGCCAGCTTGAGAGGTTCATTATGCCAGTGCTGGAAACGAAACGCACCGTTCCTATTTGAATTGCGTCATCAGCACTCTCCTGGAGCCTTCGCCATGCGTTACAACCAGCTTGGAAATACCGGGCTATTCGTCTCCGAACTCTGCCTCGGCACCATGACCTTCGGCGCCGCCGGCCAGAATGCCCAGTGGGGCCTCATCGCCAGCCTCGACCAGAAGGGCGTCAACGAGATCGTCGGCCGCTCGATCGCCGCCGGCGTCAATTTCTTTGACACGGCGGATGTCTATTCCTTCGGCGAGTCCGAGAAACTTCTAGGCCAGTCGCTCAAGGACCTCGGCATCAAACGCTCCGATGTCGTCATCGCCACCAAGGTCCATGGCGCCATGGGCAACGGGCCGAACGACCGCGGCTCCTCGCGCGGCCACATCATGGATTCGGTCGACGCCAGCCTGGAAAGGCTGCAGACCGGCCATATCGATCTCTACCAGTTGCACGGCACCGACGCGGTGACACCGATCGACGAGACGCTGCGGGCTCTCGATGATCTCGTCGCCAGCGGCAAGGTGCGCTATGTCGGCGTCTCCAACTGGCAGGCCTGGCGCATCGCCAAGGCGCTCGGCATCGCCGACCGCAAGGGCTTTGCCCGCTTCGAGACCATTCAGTCCTATTATTCCATCGCCGGCCGCGACCTCGAGCGCGAGATCGTGCCGCTGATCAACGAGGAAAAACTCGGCCTGATGGTGTGGTCGCCCATGGCCGGCGGCTTGCTGTCGGGCAAATACGGCCCCGGCGCGCCCGGCAATGGCGAAGGCCGCCGTGCCTCGTTCAACTTCCCGCCGGTTAACGAGGACCGCGCCTGGGCAGCCGTCGCCGTCATGCGCGAGATCGCGAAAAAGCATGATGTGAGCGTTGCCACGGTGGCGCTCGGCTACGTGCTGGCCAAACCTTTCGTCATGAGCGTCATCATCGGCGCCAGCCGCATGGACCAGCTGGAGCAGAACCTGGCCGCCACGAGCCTGAAGCTCGATGCCGACGATCTCGCCAGACTGGATGAGGTCAGCGCCCTGCCTTCGGAGTACCCCGGCTGGATGGTCGAGCGGCAGGCGGCAGGCCGCCGCCCCGCGCCGTTCACGCCAAAAGCGTAATCCGGCTTAGCTCGGTGCGATTTTTCGGAGAGCCGCGCGCCTTTCGGCGCGCGGTTTTCCGCGCCTCATCAAAGCGGATTCTCCGTCGTGTCGCAGTCGGCGATCGCTTTGCCGGCAAGGCCCCTGTCGTACCAGCGGATCCTCTGCTCGGACGTGCCGTATCTCCTTGCCGTCGGGCTTGCGGAAACATTGTCGACCCGATCGTCGCCAAGAGATCGAAGCAGGTTCCTGGCCTCCGTCAGATCGGTGTCTTCAAGCAGGTGTTGATCCTGCACGTAATGGCTCCACAGTCCGGCGAAACAATCGGCCTGAAGCTCAACCTGTTCCGAACGGAGGATGGCGTCTTCCTGACTGTCGCCGGCTGCTTTCAGGTGAGGGAGCCCGGCGATGTTCTGCACATGGTGCCCAACCTCGCGGGCGACAATGAGCGCCTTGGCGAAGTCGCCGGCCGTGGCGACCTGCGGAAGATCGGGGAAAGCCGGATCGAGATAAATCCTGTGATCCTGCGCGCAGTATGACGTTCCTGAAGCAGGTCCGCAGGCCGTCAGGATCATGCCCGTGAACAGGACCAGCTTGGGTTCTTCGTACGGCAGTCCACCAGCCGCTTTGAATGCAGCGCCCCAGAAATCCTCGGTTTGCGCGAGCACCACCGCAAGAAACTGTCTGACCTCGTCATTCTGACCGTTTGGGGTAGGCGCGGCCGTCTTCGCGACCTCTGCCGCCACGGAGACTGCGGGGATAAGCGACCATGCCAGTGTGGCGAACAGGCAGGCTCTGACAAAGGACAAGCGGACCAGTTCACACCTCCCGAATTGCCGATGCTCCCGGTGTCATCTGGGCGTCCAGGCGCCTGTGATCGAGACAGGATATCCCGCCGCTGACGGCTTGTCGAACCGACCTTCTGTCGGCTGCCACCTTGACGGGTGGTCCGCTCAGCTTCGTCAGAGCCGTACGCTCTCGGTCAGGAAATCCAGGAAGGCCCGCACGCGGGCCGGCAGATGCTTGCCCTGGCCGACATAGACGGCATGCGTCGGTTCGAGATCGCCCGGATTGAAGTCTTCCAGCAGCGGCACGAGGCGGCCGGCATCGATGTCGGGCTGGACATGCCAGCGCGCCAGCCTGGCGATGCCGGCCCCGGCGACCGTCGTCTGCCGCATCGCCTCGCCATCGGTCAGCGTCAGGGTGCCGACAACCGGGACGAGGATCGAAGCGCCCGACGCATCGACGAACGGCCAGCCGTCCATGTGGCGTGCGAATCCAAAAGCCAGCATGTTGTGGCGTCCAAGATCGGACAGGGCGCGCGGCGTGCCTTGTGCTTCGAGATAGGAAGGGGCGGCCACCAGCACCATCCGGCTCTGCCCAAGCCTGCGCGCCACCAGCCGTGATTCGCGCAGCGGCCCGGCGCGGATGGCGACATCGGCGCGCTCCTGCAGGAGGTCGATGACATTATCGGTCAGCACCGCCTCGACCGAAATCTCGGGATAGCGCTCCAGGAATCGCGGCAACAGCGACATCAGCCTGTGCTGGCCGAAAGGCACGTAGCTGTTGACCCTGAGCCTGCCGCGCGGCGCGGCGCCTGCCGCCGCTTCGCGCTCTGCCGCGTCCATATCGGCCAGGATGCGTAGGCCGCTATCGTAGAAGACGCTTCCCTCGGGTGTCAGTTGCAGCTTGCGCGTCGAACGATTGATGAGCCGCGCGCCGAGGCGCGTTTCCAGCCGCGCGATCAGCTTGCTCACTGCCGACGGCGTCATGCGCAGCGCCCGTGCCGCCGCCGAGAAGCTGCCGGCTTCGACGACGCGCACGAACACTTCGATCTCGCCGGAACGATTGATC
>NZ_JAFKIC010000315.1 GCF_017306585.1 Mesorhizobium sp.
CAATCGCGTATGGCAGCGCCAAGGCCCCCTCTCCGTCTCGGGCTTCGCCCGAGCCACCTCTCCCCCATTTCATGGGGGCGAGGAAGCGCTGACCTTAGGCAGCGCCTTTGAGAGGCTTGGGTTCCTCGCCCCCGCGAACGCGGGGGAGAGGTGGCTCGGCGAAGCCGAGACGGAGAGGGGAGCGCCCCATGCGATAGGCCGCAGTCAGCACGACGGCCGTCGATTTCCAGAAATTTTGACTGCCCTGTCGGCCCGCAACCAGCCCACCCGTCCTTGGATCAAAGATTTCCATGAACCGAACGCAGCGCTGAAGCGACCAACGCTCAGGCAGGGAACTATTGGCTGAACGACGATGAAAACGGCATCCAGACTTCTTCAGATCCTCGCACTTGGCGCCTGTTTCACCGCGCAGGTTCATGGCGCTTTTTCAATGCCGGGCGTGCGGCAGGCGCTGCGCACCATCGATGGCGCCGGCGCTCAAGCCGTTCTCGCACCAGCGACCTACAGCGTATCGCTCGCCACGGGTGCTGGCACATTCTGAGGTTGCGGCGCTGCGGCCCAGTTCGACTGCCGTCGATGGATTTCCCTGATAATGTCCAGAAAGAGGATGGAAAGCGCGATGCTGGCAACATCGGCGGCGGTGGTCGCGATCGAGGCGTTCTTGATCTCGCCGATAGCCTCGGCCTTCATCATCAGTTGAAAGGACAGGCGGCCGAGCACATTGGCGGCCAGCCAGGCAAACCACCAGCCGGTCAGGGCTGCCGAGGTCTCGGCCGTCTTCCAGTCCGGCGACCCGCTGCTTGCCCGCCAGATCTCGGCCATGGCCTGGTAGGGCTTCCACAGATTGGCGATCGGAATGAAATACCAGCCGATCGCCCAGCCGGGCGTGAACTCCATGTCCCTGGCGCCCAGGGCGCGCGCATTCCTGTTGGCAAGCCTGATCCACACCAGGATGATCACCGCCTGGGCCAGCCAGATAACCAGTTGAACAATGCCTATCGCCCACT
This sequence comes from Mesorhizobium sp., assembly GCF_017306585.1. Classification (GTDB taxonomy): domain Bacteria; phylum Pseudomonadota; class Alphaproteobacteria; order Rhizobiales; family Rhizobiaceae; genus Mesorhizobium. Next base: position 1,008 of record NZ_JAFKIC010000315.1, read on the forward strand.
GCCTTGTGTCGTTCCTGTCGGCCGCGGCGGCCAGATCATAGGCATGGTTGCCGCTTTCTATGTCGCTGAGCAGCCAGATCTCCGACAGGCCGGACAGAACCGCGATGACATCGACCAGAATGCCCAGCCAGAGCAGTCTGGTGAGCCACGTCGTGTTGGTCGAAAAGTTCCTGAAAATGCCCACGCCCAACCCGCCCCCTTGTCCGCAACCGAAGACAACCTAAACGGGAATATAATCAAA
>NZ_JAFKIC010000316.1 GCF_017306585.1 Mesorhizobium sp.
CCTCGACGCGGAAACGCACCGCGCCGCACTGGCAGCCACCCGTGTAGACCGGCCGGTTGTCGAGGCTCATGGCCGATCACTCCGCATCATGGCAGACGGCCTCGACGTTGTTGCCGTCGGGATCGAAGACAAAGGCGCCGTAGTAATTCAGATGGTAATGCGGGCGCAGTCCCGGGCCGCCATTGTCCTTGCCGCCGGCCGCGAGGGCGGCCGCATGGAAAGCGTCGACCTCGGCGCGGCTGCGCGCGGTGAAGGCGACGTGCTGACGGTCCTTCGGTTTGTCCTTGCCCTCGTGCAGCCAGAACACCGGGCGGTCGCGACCGTAACCGCCAACCTTGACGCCACCGGTGTATTGCTCCGGCACCATGTAGAGCAGCGACGCGCCAAGCGGCGCCATCGCCTTGTCATAGAATGTCTTCGAAGCCCCGAAATCGGCAACGGTGAAACCGAGATGATCGATCATGAAACGAGCTCCCTTGATGGCACGGCATCGGCCAGACCGGCAGCGATGGCGATATGCTGGCAGACATTGTCGATATCGCGGATCACGTCGTCGTTCCAGAAGCGCAGGATGGTCCAGCCGCTGGCATCCAGGTAAGCGCTTCTTTCCTCGTCACGCCGCGCGTGTTCCGCGTCGCCATGCTGGCTACCGTCGACCTCGACGATGAGGCGATGGGCCGAACACGCGAAGTCAACGATATAAGGTCCGATCGGCACCTGCCGCCGAAAGCTCATCCCCATCAAACGGTGGGCACGCAACTCGTTCCAGAGCTTCAGCTCAGCATCGGTCATCGCGCGCCGCATCGATTTGGCGTTCTGGCGTTGGCGAGATGGAACGCGGTCGTGCCCCATGATCAGGCCGTCCTGCGCCGGAGATTAGCGAAACCGATCGCAAGGGCTAATCTCCCCCCTTGCGGGGGAGATCGGCCGTCGCCGGCGTTTTCGCCCATCGCCCAAGTCGCCTCACCGCTTGATCTCCCAGGTCGTCACGCGCTGGCCCGTGGCGGGGTCCTTGCCGTCCTTGAGCTGCACGCCCTTCGCCAGAAGCTCGTCGCGCACGCGGTCGGCTTCGGCCCAGTTCTTCGCCGCGATCAGCGCAAGACGCTCCGAAATCGCCTTGCCGATGGCCGCCTCGTCCACATTGGCCGCGCCGACATCGAAGCCGAGGAAGGCGAGAGCCGCCTTCAACGAAGCCGCAGCGGCGTTGTCGCCCTCGCCATTGAAATCTGTGGCTTC
>NZ_JAFKIC010000235.1 GCF_017306585.1 Mesorhizobium sp.
CGTCGCCGACGGCCTGTCGCCGGCGCCATTAGGTGTTGGCGCCAATTGCGGCGTCGGCGCCTCCGACATCCTGGCCTCGCTGCTCGACATGACCGAGGCGAAGCCGGAGGCGACCGTCATCGTCAAGGGCAATTGCGGCATTCCCGAATTCCGTGGCACCGAAATCCACTATTCCGGAACCCCGGAACTGATGGCCGACTATGTCCGGCTGGCGGTCGATGGCGGCGCGAAGATCGTCGGCGGCTGCTGCGGCACCTCGTTCCAGCACCTCGCAGCCATGCGCAAGGCGTTGGACTCCCACACCAAGGCGGCGCGTCCGACCGTGGAAACGATCGTCGAGCGCATTGGCCCGATGCGCAACAAGGTGGCGACGGCGAACACCGCCGAGACCAGCGAGGCCCGCAGGGAACGCCGCCGCGGCCGGGCCTGAAACGGTTGCTTTGACTATTCGCTGTTGTCGGCGTAGCTCGACTGCGCCGACTTGAAATCGACCACATTGTCGCCGCGCATTGTCATCAGCGCCCCTGACGAAGCCGGGTCGGTTATCTGCTCCAGCATGGCGCGGAAGCGGTCATTGTTCAGTGCCGACATGGCGGTATGGCGCGCTTGCGCGACATTGTCGCTGATGCGCCTGGATTCGGCCGATGGAGATGATGAAGCCGAGGCATCCCGTGAAGGCGATGTCCAACTGGCGATGGTGGTGATCTGCAATTCCGGCTCCCTCAAGCCTTGTATGTCTGTCCGGTGTAGCAAAAGGAAATTGCGATCCGGTACCGGAAATGCCACGCAATTTAACGATCATGCGAGTTAACGCTGCCCGCAGGATCCGTTGAGATTCAGGTCAGGCCGAGTCGAAGATGGTGGCCTCCGAGAACCGGAGCGGAGCGTACTTAAGTACGTGAGCACCGGAAGCGCAGGGGGCCGGCATCTGCAGGCCGGCCTCACCTGAATATCGACGGATCCGAAAAAAAGGCCGGCAAGGGAAAGATCCCTCGCCGGCCTGCCTCACCCGCCCGTAGGTCGGTTTCCCCTGTCAGACGATCCCATCTGAAGGAAACCGGCCGTATCACCCCTACCGATTATCACCCAGCGCCGAGGCAAGGCGCACAAGCGAGAGGAACTCGGACCTGTACCCAAACGGGTCGGCTCCTCGGGCGGCAGTGGCGATCTCCATGATCTTGTCGTAACCGAACTTCGCGGTCGCATCCTCGTCGCGCAGCTTCTGGCCGAAGGCGGCGACAGCGACGGAGAAACGCTGATCGGTGCTGGCTTCGTGGAAGGAGGCGACCTCGTTGGCCGATGTCACCGGCGTGGTGATCAGCTTCGAGACGTCCTCGTTCGGCAGCTTGTAGCGGATCTTGACGAAGGCATATTCGTCCGCATTGGCGACGCCGCCATTGTTGACCGTGGCCTGGCCATAGCGCAGCGGGTCGATCTGCTCGCCGCCGCTGCCTTTCGGCGTGATCTCGTAGATCGCGGTGACCGAATGGCCCGAGCCGATGTCGCCGGCATCGACACGGTCATTGTTGAAATCCTCGCGGTTCAGCGCCCGGGTCTCATAACCGATCAACCGGTATTCCGAGACCTTCTGCGGGTTGAACTCGACCTGGATCTTGACGTCCTTGGCAATCGGGAACAGCGTCGACGAGGCATCCTGGACAAGCACCTTCTCGGCCTCGGCCAGCGTGTCGATATAGGCGGCGGTACCATTGCCGTTCTGGGCGATGGTCTGCATCATCTGGTCGTTCAGATTGTCGTGGCCGAAGCCGAACACCGACAGGAAGACGCCGCTCTTGCGCTCCTGCTCGATCAGGCGCTTCAGGTCGTCGTCGTCGCTCTGGCCGACATTGAAATCGCCATCGGTGGCAAGCATCACCCGGTTGACGCCGTCCTTGATGAAGGATTTCTGCGCCAGCCTGTAGGCCTCCCGGATGCCCGCCTCGCCGGCCGTGCTGCCGCCCGGCGTCAGATTGTCTATGGCATTGAGGATCTTGTCCTTTTCGGAAGCCTTGGTCGGCTCCAGCACGGTGCCGGCGTCACCCGCATAAGTGACGATGGAAATGGTGTCGTCGGCCTTCAGCTTGCTGACCAGCAGGCGGAACGCCGACTTCAGCAGCGGCAGCTTGTCAGGTTCGTCCATCGAGCCCGAGACGTCGATCAGGAAGACCAGATTGGCCTTGGGCTGCTCGGTCGGCTTGATGTCGAAGCCCTTGATGGCGACATGCATCAGCTTGGTGTGGGTGTTCCACGGCGTCGGCATGACGCTGACGGTCGAGTTGAATGGTGTCGACGCCGAATCCGGCCCCTTCCAGTCATAGGGGAAGTAATTGATCATTTCCTCGACACGCACCGTATCGGCCTGCGGCAACGACCCTTCCTTCAGCGAACGGCGCACGAAGGAATAGGACGCGGTGTCGACGTCGATCGAGAAGGTCGAGACCGGATCTTGCAGCGCCGCATGCACCGGATTGGTCTTGAAATCCTGGACACGGTTGCGGTTTTCCTCCTGCGGCGCCACCTGGTCGGCAGGCGCAACGGCCGGCCGCGGCGCCATCAGCTTGGACTCTGCCATAGGGGCAACCCTCGAGTTCCGGGGCGCACTGGTCGTGCCATCTAGGGCGAACTCTCCGGTTGGAGCGGGCGGGGGCGCAAGGCCCATCATCACCCTTCTACCGTCGGCATTCTGCTGCGCCGCGCCAGTGGCAACGGTTGATTCGGATTTCGGCGGCGCGGCCGGCGCGCCGAGCGCATCGCTGACGTCGCGGTTTTCGACATCCGCGTCGGACTTCTTGTCCTTCGCCAATTCGGTTGGAGCCTGTTTCGGTTCCGCGGCCAGCGGCTTCAATGTCGCCGGCTTGTCGGCCAACGTCTCGGTGATCTTCTCGTCGCCGCCGAATTTCGGCGGCTGTTCCCTCAGGAGATGAAAGGTGGCGTATCCGGCGATCGGCAGGGCGACAAGCCCGGCAAGGGCCGGCGTGGCGATGAGTTTCTTTTGCATGATCTCGCTCCAGAGCTTTTGTGCTCGCTCTGTGAGACGAAGCCCGCGGGCCGATCCTTGGGTGGCGGCTGAAATATTTTCCTGATCATAGGCGCGCATGGCGGCTTCGAAGGCGCGAGCCTTCGCATCCTGGGCAGGCGCCGGTGCCGCGATGCCACGCAATTTGCTGAGTTCGTTGTCGTCGACCATGGTCACACTTCCCCGGCCGAACGCATCAGCGTCTTCAGCCGTTTCTTCGCTTCATGGATGTGCCAGGAAACCGTCGTCTCCGAGATCGCCATCGCCTCGGCGGCGGCCGCGTGGCTCAATCCTTCGCCATAGACGAGCAGCACGGCGTCGCGCTGCTTGTCCGGCAATTGCCGCACCGCCGCCCATAACGCCTCGGCAGGATCCTCGTTTTCTGCCGGCGCCTCGCCCGAAATCAGCGCATGGACGCCGTAGGCCTCGGTCTTGACCGTCTCGCGCTGGGTCTTGCGCATCATGTCGCGCGCCGCGTTCATCGTCATGGTGTAGAGCCATGTCGTGAACGCGCCGCCGCCGCGATAGTCGCGGATCGCCTTGCCCAGCCGGACGCAGACTTCCTGGGCGATGTCCTCGGCATCGGCCTTCCTGCCGCACCAGCGATAGGCGGCGCGATAGACGAAGTCGTAGTGGCGCTCCAGCAATTTGCCGAAGGCCCCCCTGTCTCCGCCCTTCGCCCGCCCGATCAGTTCGGCGTCGGAGGCTTCGCTCTCATCCAGCATCATCGCCATCATTTGCCTGTTGGACGAAGGCTAATGGCCAATCCTTGGGTCGATGAAAAGATTTTTTTCGGATGACTGCTTTTGATCGTCGAAACGGGACAGCTTCACGACGGACGCAAATAAGAGTGACCCGTCTACACCGGCCATGGCGCTGGCAATTCCATCTCGACTCGGGCCAGAACATCGAGCATGGCGAAACCGCAAACAGCACCCGCCCCCAGCAGCTTGCAACTGTTCTTGATTTTCACGCGCATCGGCCTGACGAGCTTCGGCGGCGGCTTGAGCGGCTGGCTGCTGCGCGAATTCGTCCAGAACCGCAATTGGATGACGCAGGAAGAGTTCCTGAACGGGCTTTCCATTTCGCAGGCGCTCCCGGGCGTGAACGTCAAGAACATGGCGGTCTGGATCGGCTACAGGTTGCTCGGCTGGCGCGGCGCCATTGTCGGTTTTGTCGGCATCATCGTTCCTCCCGCGATCGTCATTGTGCTCTTAGGCACAGTGTTCTCCTCGCTTTCGCGCTACCCGCTGACGCATGTGGCGCTGATGGGAGCCGCGGCCGCGGCCGTTGGCCTTTCCTTGTCGATGGGTATTACGGCCGCACGGGCAGTCCCCAGGACCGCTATCCCGCTTCTGATCATGGCCGGAACGTTCATCGCTGTCGCAATCCTGCACTGGCCGCTTTTCTGGGTCGTGCTCGCCGCCGGCTCCCTAAGCGTTGCCAACACCTACTTCAGGGGAAACCGATGAGCGAAACCCCGCAGACATCGTTGTTGCTGAGCCTGGTGGCGGTCTTCGCGCCGCTGTCCCTCGTCACTATCGGCGGCGGGCAGAGCGCGATCGCCGATATCAACCGACAGGTGGTCGATATCAATCACTGGCTGAGCCAGGCGCAATTCGTCGACGCGTTCGCAATATCACGGATGGCACCCGGCCCGGGATCGCTGCTGGTCACGTTGATCGGCTGGCAGGTCGCGGGTTTCTGGGGCGCAGTCGTTGCGACGATATCGATTTTCGGCCCGACCACTTTCCTCATCTATGCCGTGGCCCATTTGTGGTCCCGCGATGGCGGAGCACGCTGGAAGCGAGCGCTGGAGACAGGGCTCCGGCCTGTCGCCGCGGGCATGATCCTTGCGGCGAGCTATGTCCTGCTGCAGGCCATCGATGGCGGCTGGTTCGCACGCGCCCTGGCGCTCGCATCGACAGCCACGCTACTGCTGACCAGGGTCAATCCGCTTCTCTTGATCGGCGCTGGCGTGTGTATCTTCCTCGGGCTGCACCTGATTGGCCTGGTCTAGGCAATCACCCGGCAGAGCGCCAACGGACCGAGCGGTGGCAGCACGAAGCATCAGACCAGCGTCTCGGCAAACAGCGTGATCAGCCTTTGCCAATGCCGTTCCGCGCCGGCTTGGCTGTAGACACCGTGATCGGGCACGCACCAGCCATGCGCCATGCCGACATAATTCTCGATCGCGTGGTCGACTTCGGCATTGCGCAGCGCTTCCTCCAGCCGTGTCGACTGCTCCGGCGGGAAACTCCTGTCTACACCGGCCATGCCGACATAGACGCGCGCCTTGATTGAACCGGCCTTGCGGTGCGGGCTGTCCTCGGCATCGCCGGCGAGATTGCCGCCATGGAAGCTGGCGGCGGCCTTGATCCTGTCGGGATAGGTGGCAGCGGCGTTGAGCGCCCTCGCGCCGCCCATGCAGTAGCCGACGGTGCCGATCGGCCCCGTGACGCCTTCGCCGGCAAGCGCCTCCAGAAACGCGGCGCTGTCGCTGATCGTCATTGCCTGAGTCGTACCGGTCACCAGCGCCATCAGCGCCGTCTTTGTCTTTTCCTCGGTGAAGGCGGTCTTGGCGTCGAACGGTCCATAGGGCGCGTTGCGATAGAAGAGGTCTGGCACCAGCACCGCATAGCCCTGTTCCGCCAGCCGTTCGGCCATGCCGTCGAGCGCCGGGCGCGGACCGAAGGCATCCTGATAGAGGATGACACCGGCTTTGGCCGGGGAAACCTTGGCCGATCGGAAGAGACCAGCCGCCGCAACGCCGTCACCGGTCTTGATCGTGAGATTCTGCTTGGTCATTACACGCTCCATTCGACAGATGGGCGATACATATCCGCGCAAGTGACGAGGGCAAGACACCGGCCCAATCCCGGGGTCAACATTTCGTGCTGCGCCGGTGAGTTTCGGATGCGATGGACGGCAGGCTCGACTTCAGCCGCCGATACGAACGGTCCTTGCGCCCACATGCAGCGCGCGGCCGGCGCCGAACCCCATGATGGCCGCCCCCACCCCCAGCGCGACGAACAGGAAAGCCGTCTCCGCAAAACTGCCGGTCCAGCCTCGGATCAGGCCCACCAGCAACGGGCCGAATGCGGCAAGCACATAGCCGACACCTTGCGCCATGCCCGAGAGATGGGCCGCGACATGCGAATCCGGCGAACGCAGCACGATCAGGGTCATGGCGGCCGCGATCAGGCCGCCCTGCCCGATGCCTTGCAGCACCGCCCAGAACAGGATGGTCGAGGTCGGCGCGAACAGAATGCCGAGCAGCGCGGCAACCGCGATGGCGATGAGGACGACATTGATGATGCGCTGGTCCTTAAGCCGAACTGCTATCGACGGCACGGCAAGGCAGGTGATGACCTGCGTCATGACAGACAGTGACGCAATAGCGCCGGCGGTGGCCGCGTCGAAGCCGCGCTCGCGCAGGATCGGCGCCAGCCAGCCGAAAATGCAGTAGGCAATCGCCGACTGCAGTCCCATGAACAGCGTCACCTGCCAGGCAAGCCGGTCGCGCCACAGGCCGACGACACGAAAGCCGCGATGGCTGACCTGCCGGCGGCTCCCCAGAGCCTGCGGGATCCAGATCGCCAGCATGAGCAAGGTCGGCACCGCCCAAATCCCGAGCGCTCCCGACCAGGAACCGGTGACAAAATGCTCGATCGGCAGCGTGAGGCCGGCGGCCGCCGCCGAACCGGCGCACAAAGCCATGGTGTAGAGGCCGGTCATGACGGCGGCGCTGTTGGCGAAATCGCGCTTGACCAGCCCCGGCAACAGGACATTGGCGATGGCAATGGCGCTGCCGGCAAGAAAAGTGGCGACAAACAGCAGCGGAACGGATCCGAACCAGCGCAGCCCGGTTCCCAGCGCCAGCAGCGCGAGAGCGCCGAGCAAAGTGCGCTCGGCTCCATAGCGCTGGGCAAGCCTCGGCGCGAACGGAGCGAACAGACCAAGGCAAAGCACCGGCAGCGTCGTCAGCAGGCTGGCCCCGGTCGTCGAAAGACCGGTCGCCTGCATCACTTCGGGCAACAGCACCGACAGGCTGGAAAACAGCGGCCGCAAATTGAAGGCGATGAGCACGAGGCTGGCGCCGAGCACGATCCGCGCCGTTTTGCTGCCGAGTTGAGGCGCCGGAGGCGCCGGCAGGCTGTCGGCTTCGGCGTCGATCAGGTCCAAGCCATCAATGGCTTCTGACTGGGCCTCTGTTTGAGGCCGGCGAAATGTCTGGTTCATTGGGAAAGCAGTCTTTCGAGTTGGGCAAGCACCGGCGCCATGAAGGCGTGGACGGCGGCAACCGCGCGGTCGGGATCGCCGGCGGCGATGGCGTCGACGATGGCCGCGTGCACCTGCTGATCCGGTTCGGGCAGTTCGCCGTCGATGGTGGCATGGATGGTTTCGGCGATGGCTGCGGTGAAGAAATCATAGAGCTCCATCATCGCCTTGTTGCCGGATGCCGCGACAACCGATTTGTGGAAGGCAAGATCGCGGCGGATGAAGGCTTCGCTGCCGCCATCCGCGACGCTGCCGCGCTCAGCAAGCAATTGGCGCATCCGGGCGAGATCGTCGGGCGTGCGGCGCAAGGCGGCCAGCCGCGCGGCCTCCAGGTCGAGCGCCGCCCGCGCCTCCCATTGGTCGCGCAGGCCCGTGCGCTTGACGCGGTCGAGCGCGGCCGATGAATCGACAGTTGAGCGCACATAGGTGCCCGACCCCTGACGCGTGTCCAGCAAACCCTGCGAGACGAGCACCCTCACCGCCTCGCGCACCGTGCCGCGGCTGACCGACAGAAGATCGCTCAGCGCCGCTTCGTTCGGAATGCGCTCGCCAACGTCCCAGCGGCCGCCGACGATCTCGGCGCGCAGGCTTCCGGTCGCGCTGTCGGTAAGGTTGGTTCTGCTGGCTGGCTGCATCGGCCTATTCATCAAGTCATCTGATGACTTGATGAATAGGCCTACTTGCAACGAACGTCAAGATGCGTCGCGGCAAACGGGCCAGGGCAATGGGTGATTCAGCTGGCAGCCCGGGCGAAGCTCGCCATGTGGAAAGCCTGGACCTCAGGCGGATAGCGGTAGGACGTGCCATAGGGACAGGCGTTGCGGTCGAGGCAACCGCTGCTCCGGCATGGTTCGCCATTCGCTCCCCGCACATGCGCCAGGCAGGCCTGGTAGGCAAAGCCTTCCCCGGAATAGGCATCGACCGGACAGGATTTCAGGCAGGGTTTCTCGACGCAGGCGTCGCAAAGGTGGATCGCATCACCCTGTTCCGGAACCGCAACCTCGTCCTCGAACAGCAACGCACCGCGATAGGCATGCCAAAGTCCGTATTGCGGATGCATGAGGATGCCGAGCGGCGATGGTTTCAACCCTTCCGCGCGCATTGCCCATTGCTGGAACGGCAGATAGGGCCTGTCGGAGGGCGACACCGCGCGCGCGCCGAATTTTTCGGCGATCGAGGCGATCACTTCGCGTGACCAAGTGTCGAGCGGGTTGGCGATTTGCCGTGGCTGCTTCTCATACCAGCTCCGGAAATGAGACCAGGGCGTCGCACCCGCTTGCCCCACCAGCAGCACGGATTTGGCTGAAGTTCCGGAGGGGCCGTCAGGCACGGCATCGCCAACCCCGAAGGCAAAGCCACCGCGCGGGATGAGGCCATGAACGCCCAGCGCGGCGGTGATCTCCTCGATCATGCCGCGCACGCAATCATCCCTTCTTGTCCGGATCGGAGAAAGCGCTCCGCCAGACTTCCTTGTGGATGATGTTGGCGACTTTAGCCCCGCCTGACTCGGGCTCCTTTCAAGTGAAGGCGTCGGGCATCGACCCCTTCTTGCGGGCGATGAAGTCCTTCAGGGCTTCATCGATCGACGGATCGAGGTAAGGCGCCTCGTAGCTTTCCAGCCAGCGGCGGGCGAGTTCGTTGGCGCGCTGCGGCGCGGTCTTCTCGCCTTCCGCCAGCCACTGCTCGAACGAATTGTTGTCGGCGATGTTGGAACGGTAGAAAGCGGTCTGGAAGTTCGCCTGGGTGTGGTCGCAGCCGAGATAGTGGCTGCCAGGACCAACCTGGCGGATGGCGTCCATCGCCTGGCCGTTCTCCGACAGGTCGACGCCCTCGCAGAATTTCTGCTGCATGCCGAGCTGGTCGATATCCATCATGAACTTCTCGTAGCAGGACGCCAGACCGCCTTCGAGCCAACCGGCCGAATGGAGGACGAAGTTGGTGCCGGCAAGGATGGTCGAGTTCAGCGTGTTGGCGCTTTCATAGGCGGCCTGCGCATCCGGAACCTTCGACGCGCACAGCGATCCACCGGTACGGAACGGCAGGCCGAGCCGGCGCGCCAGCTGTGCCGCGCCATAGGAAACCAGCGAAGGCTCCGGCGTGCCGAAGGTCGGCGCGCCCGACTGCATCGAGATCGACGAGGCGAAGGTGCCGAACAGCACCGGCGCACCGGGACGGATCAGCTGCGTGAACGACGCGCCGGCCAGCACCTCGGCCAGAACCTGCGTCAACGTGCCGGCGACCGTCACCGGGCTCATGGCGCCGGCCAGGATGAACGGGGTGACGATGCAGGCCTGGTTGTGACGCGAATAGACCTTCAGCGCGCCAAGCATGGTTTCGTCGAACACCATCGGTGAGTTGGCGTTGATCAGGCTGGTCAGCACCGTGTTGTTCTCGACGAAGTCATCGCCGAACACGAGCTTGGCCATCGCCACCGTGTCCTCGGCCCGCTCTGGCGCGGTCACCGAGCCCATGAACGGCTTGTCGGAATATTTGATGTGCGAATAGACCATGTCGAGATGGCGCTTGTTGACCGGCACGTCGACCGGCTCGCACACCGTGCCGCCCGAATGGTGGATCGACGGCGCCATATAGGCGAGCTTCACGAAATTCTGGAAATCCTCGATCGTGGCGTAGCGCCTGACGCCGTCGAGATCGCGCACGAAGGGTGGGCCGTAGACCGGCGCGAAAACGGTGGCGTTGCCGCCGATCTGCACCGAGCGCTCGGCGTTGCGGGCGTGCTGTGTATAGACGGGCGGCGCTGTCTTGAGCAGCGAACGGCAAAGCCCCTTCGGGAAATGCACGCGCTCGCCCTTGACGTCGGCGCCGGCCTCTTTCCACAGCTGCAGCGCTTCGGCGTCGTCGCGGAAGATGATGCCGATTTCCTCGAGCACCGTGTCGGTGTTCTTCTCGATCAGCGCCAGCCCTTCCTCGTTCAGCACTTCATAGACGTTGATCTGGCGCTTGATGTAGGTGAGCTGCGTGCCCGGTCCGCCGCCGGCACGCGCCGCGCGCCGCGCGGCCGCTCCGCCACTGGCGCCACGTCCGCGCCGTCCGCCTGACGCTTCCTGGTCAACTGCCGCCTGATCGCTCATGATCGCTCTTCCCTGACTATGGACGTGCCTGAACAAAGGCTGGTCCTGAACCGTTGCAGCCGCATGGCGCGGCTTTCGCCGGATCGTAGCCATGCACCCTATTCGAAACGGCCCGTCCGCGCCAACGCCTGTCGCAAAATCGACAAGAAAACCGATAGATTTTCCAGTCGCTTTCCTTTTGCGGGAAGTCGCAAATCAGCTATGAATAACCGCACGTTGCGGGTTAGGAATGAGCCCTAGAATTTTGTGCCTTGCGACACAGTCGCGATGCCGTGAGGAGCTGGATCAAAATGTCCGACGACGAAATCATCCTTTCCGAACTCTCCGACGACGAGTTGGTGCAGCAGATGCACGACGACCTCTATGACGGGTTGAAGGAAGAGATCGAGGAAGGCACGCACATCCTGCTCGAGCGCGGCTGGGCGCCCTACAAGGTGCTGACCGAAGCCCTGGTCGAGGGCATGCGCATCGTCGGCGAGGATTTCCGCGACGGCATCCTGTTCGTTCCCGAAGTGCTGCTGTCGGCCAACGCCATGAAGGCTGGCATGTCCATTCTGCGCCCGCTGCTCGCCGCCACCGGCGCGCCGAAGCAGGGCAAGATGGTGATCGGCACCGTCAAGGGCGACATTCACGACATCGGCAAGAACCTCGTCGGCATGATGATGGAAGGCGCCGGCTTCGACGTCATCGACCTCGGCATCAACAACGCCGTCGAGAAATATCTCGACGCCATCGAACAGCATCAGCCCGACATCATCGGCATGTCGGCGCTGCTCACCACGACCATGCCCTATATGAAGGTCGTCATCGACACGATGAAGGAAAAGGGCATCCGCGACGACTATGTGGTGCTGGTCGGCGGCGCGCCGCTCAACGAGGAATTCGGCAAGGCCGTCGGCGCCGATGCCTATTGCCGCGACGCGGCGGTGGCGGTCGAAACAGCCAAGGACTTCATGAAGCGCAAGCACAATGTGCGCGCTTCGGCCTGATCCAAGGCATCGGGAAAAACCGGAAAAGCCGCGCCTTGCAGCGCGGCTTTTTTGTTACCAGATGAAGAATGTGATTGTCGGCAACGAAAGCCGCTTCAGTTGAAATCATGGCCAAGGTTCAAAAAGCGCAAGAAAATCAAGCGGACAGGCTCCTGGTCATTGCCTGCGGGATGATCGCGCGCGAAGTTCTGGCCATCAAGGAAACGCTCAAGCTCGACCACCTCGACCTCACCTGTCTTCCGGCGGAATTCCATTTCTATCCGGACCGCATCGCCCCCGCCATGGACAAGGCGATCGAGAAGGCAAGGATGGAAGGGTACGAACACATCTTCATCGGCTATGCCGATTGCGGCACTGGCGGGTTGCTCGACCGGGTGCTGGAAAAGCATCGCGTCGAGCGTATGGCCGGGCCGCATTGTTTCGCCTTCTACCAGGGCATGGACGCCTATGCGAAGGTCGCCGACGACGACATGATGTCCTTCTACATGACCGATTTCCTGTGCCGCCAGTTCGACGCCTTCTTCATGAAGCCGCTCGGCCTCGACAAGCACCCGGAACTGATCAAGGACTATTTCGGCAATTACGAGAAGCTGATCTATCTCGCCCAGACCGACGATCCGGAACTGGACAAGGTCGCCGAAAAGGCAGCCGCACTGCTTGGCCTTGCCTATGAGCGACGCGCCACCGGCTATGGCGACCTGACGGGCGAACTCGCGCGGGCAGCCCAGAGCGCCTGAGCGGGACCGCCTTACGCCGTCTCCTCGCTCCGCAAAGCAGCCAGCACATCGGCAAAGCTCGTCTTGCAGACAAAGCCCAGCCTGTCCCTGGCTCGCGAGGCGTCGTAAACCCGGTCGATGGAGGAAAACATCGTCCATCCCTTGCGCGCATAGAGCGCGGGAAAATCCGGATAGTAGCGCGCAACGACGGACGGAGCATCGGCGATCAGTTCGGCGCAGTCTTCCGGCCCGAATGGCGTCGGCGCGCAGACGATGAAGACGTCGAAGCCGAGTTGCGGCGCCTTCTCCAATGCGGCGACATGGGCCTGCGCCGCATCGTCCACCGTCAGCCGGCGGAACAGCAATTCGTTGGCCTTGGTGTTGGCGTCGGACTGTTCGATGGCATGCGCCATGTCGTCGGCCTCGGGAAAGAAGCGGGCCGTGCGCAGGACCACAACCGGCAGGCCGTGCTGAAGATGGTAGAGCCGGCACAGATGCTCGGCCGACAATTTGGTCACTCCGTAAATGTTGCGCGGCTCGGGCGACATTTCTTCCGTCAGCCAGGCGGCCTTGCGCGCCCCGCCGCTGAAACCGTCGCGTATCGCCTGCGAGATCATCAACGAAGTTGTCGAGGTGAAAACGAAGCGTTCGACCCCCGCGGCGACCGCGGCATCGAGCAGGTTGAGCGTGCCCTGCACATTGGTCGCGATGAACGCGCTGTTGCCGTGGCTGTCGATGTTGGGCTTGTGCAGCGCGCCGCTGTGGATGATGGCTTCGATGCGGTGTTCCCGCACGGCGCCCATGACGAGGTCACGATCAGCGATCGAGCCGACGATCCGCGTCTCGCCTGACGCGACCGGGTCGAGGCCGACGACATCATGTCCAAGTCCGCGCAGACGCGGCGCCAGCGCGCTCCCCAGCCAACCCAACGACCCCGTGAGCAGTATTCGCATTTCACCACGCCATGATTTTTGACACGTGATGCTGTTAAGCACGGATGACAGCCGGTCGCGAATGGGTAAATTCTGCGCCGGACGCGCAAGGACGACTCTCCAGCCGTCAACTGCCATCGCCAACAGGAGAATCCTGGATGAACCTTCGCCCGCTGCTCGCCGTCGCCGTTCTGCTCAGCACTGCCTTGCCCGCCCTTGCCGATGGCCAGGTGCAGAAACTGATCACCGCCGCCGACAAGGCGCGACTGGACAAATATGACGACACCCGCAAGGCGGCCCTTGCCGAAGCGAAGGCCGGCAACCCGACCGATATCAAGCAACTCGATGCCCTGCTGGCCAAGCCGGTTGTTTCCTTCTCCGACAAGGACCTTACCGGCAACTGGCAGTGCCGCACGATCAAGGTCGGTGGGCTGAGCCCGCTCGTCATCTATGGCTGGTTCAAGTGCAAGGTGACCGACGACGGCTCCGGCTGGCGGCTGCAAAAGATCAACGGCTCGCAGCGCACCCAGGGCCGCTTCTTCGATGACGGCGAAAAGCGCTCGATCTATCTCGGCGCCGGCTCCGTCAACAACGATAAGGCCAAGCCCTATGGCAGCGGGCCGCAGACCGACCAGGTGGGCTATGCCTTCCGCAACAGCGCCAAGGAATGGCGCATCGAGTTTCCCTCACCCTATTACGAATCGAAACTCGACATCATGGAGTTCAAGCGCTGAGGCCGGCCTATATGCCCGACCAGAGCGCCCGGCACACCAAGGATTAACCCGCCTGTCCTAGACTTGGCCAACTCAGCCGGTTCCGTGGAGTGTGGCAAGGTCAATGGCAGCGTCGGAATCGAATCCGCGACCGATCGTGGTCGTGACCGGCGGCGGCGCGCATGTCTGGGCGATCATCAACGACATCGCCGACCGCGTCGGGCCGGTCACCGTCATCCTGGAAACTCCTGAATCCAAAAAGCGATTGCTGCTTGGCCGCGCCCGGCGCCAGGGCTGGATCTCCGCCATCGGCCAGCTCGGCACCATGGTGCTGAGCAGGCTCGGGAAGAAGCTGCTCGCGGGCCATGCCGCACGCCTGATCGCCGAAGAGAAGCTTGAAACGGAGCCGCGGCAGAACCAGGCCATCGTTGAGGTGGCATCCGCCAACAGCCCGGAATGCCTGCGGGCGATCGAGAAGATCAAGCCAGGCGTGGTTCTGCTCAACGGCTGCCGGCTGCTGTCGAAGGACATGCTGGCCGCCATGCCATGCCCGGTCCTCAACTATCATGCCGGCATCACACCCAAATATCGCGGCATGAATGGCGGTTATTGGGCCCTGGTGTCAGGTGACGCCGGGAATTTCGGCTCGACCGTCCATCTGGTCGACGCGGGCGTCGACACCGGCGGCGTGCTGAAGCAGGCGCGCGGCAAGCCTGGACAAGGCGACACCATATCGAGCCATGCGCTGCGCCAGGCCGCCTTTTCGCGCGACATCTGCGTCGAGGCGGTCAACGATGCGCTGGCCGGAAAACTCGTAACGATCGATCCCGGCCTGCCGTCCAAACAGTGGTATCATCCCACGATCTGGTTCTATGTCTGGACCGGATTGAGGACCGGCATCTGGTAGCGCATTCTCTGTCCGCAGCGCATTTTTGAGGCTACGGGACGAGCGCGGGCGCCCATCGCAAACGAATAAAACCACCTTTCATTTTACGACATCCAAATGCGTCGCTTTTGAATGCGCGCGCGTCGTCCCATAACAAGCGGCCCCAATGCGCTTGCGGCAATGCTCTGACATCGAGGAGCGAGAATTCATGGCCGATCTTATCGTCGTCTACTGGCGCGACATTCCTGCCCAGGTCATCGTCAAGAAAGGCCGTCAGAACGCCAAGCGCGAGCTGCCACTGCGCTTCACCGAGGCGATCGACATGTGCGCCATGCGCACCGGCGCCGGCGGCACGGACGACTATCTGGCCGAATGGCGCAAGGCCGATCCGGTTCCCGTCGGCGACGACCTCGAAGCCGAGGTCGAAAAGGCCTTTCACGAGCTCGATGCGAAATACGACCGTGAGCGGCTGGTCGCTCTGGTCAAGGCGGGCGGAAAAGAAAATGTCTGAGAAAGAGCCGGCGGTTACCCAGGCCACATTGGTCAAGAAGGCAGCGCCGAAATCCGACTACAAGCCGGCCGACGTATCGCCGCAGCGGCGCGTACAGCGCTCGTTTGCGATCAGGCTGTGGTCGATCCGCCATTCGCGATTGCTCGAATGGTTCTATGCGCGTTTTGCCGACATGTTCCTGCTGTTGCATCCCCTATGGAAGGGCCTTGGCTACGGGCGCGTCGAGGCTCCGATCAAGTTCGTCGAGAAACGCGTAAAAGGGTTCATGTTCGACTGCCGCATGTGCGGTCAGTGCATCCTGTCCTCCACCGGCATGTCGTGCCCGATGAATTGCCCGAAGCAGTTGCGCAACGGCCCCTGCGGCGGCGTGCGCGCCAACGGCAATTGCGAGGTAGAGCCCAACATGCCCTGCGTCTGGGTCAAGGCTTGGGAAGGCTCGCAGCAGATGGTACACAACGAAAAGATCCTGACCGTCCAGAAGCCGGTCGACCAGTCGCTGCGCGAGACATCGGCCTGGCTGCGCGTCACCGCGCAGGCAGCGGCGGCCCGCGAGGCGGCGGCAGCGCCAAAGGCCGGAGCGGCCGCATGACCGCCCGCCAGCGCGACGAGAACCCGGCCGGCATTCACCTGCCGCTCGACCCCCTGCCCGGCCATTCCTCGCGCGGCCGGCTGGAGCGCGTGCTGCGTCGTGGCGAGTTCGCGGTCACCACCGAGCTCAATCCGCCCGACAGCGCCGATCCCGAAGATGTCTATAACAGGGCCAAGATCTTCGATGGCTGGGTCGACGCCATCAATGCCGTCGACGCCTCGGGCGCCAATTGCCACATGTCCTCGGTCGGCATCTGTGCGTTGCTGACCCGCATGGGCTATGCCCCGATCATGCAGATCGCCTGCCGCGACAAGAACCGCATCGCCATCCAGGGCGACGTGCTGGGCGGCGCGGCGATGGGCGTCGCCAACATGCTGTGCCTGACCGGCGACGGCGTGCAGGCCGGCGACCAGCCCGGCGCCAAGCCGGTATTCGACCTCGATTCCATGTCGCTGCTCGAGACCTGCCGCATCATGCGTGACAACGGCAAGTTCCTGTCCGGCCGCAAGCTGACGACGCCGCCGCAGATCTTCCTCGGTTGCGCGGTCAATCCGTTCGCTCCGCCTTACGATTTCCGCCCGATCCACCTTGGCAAGAAGATCGCCGCCGGCGCGCAATTCGCCCAGACGCAATATTGCTTCGACGTGCCGATGTTCAAAACCTTCATGCAGAAGGCGCGCGACCTCGGCCATACTGAAAAGATTTTCCTGCTCTGCGGCGTTGGACCGCTCGCTTCCGCCAAGACGGCCAAATGGATCCGCTCCAACGTGCCGGGCATCCACATCCCGGATGCCGTCATCAAACGGCTGGAAGGCGCGCAGGACCAGAAGAAGGAAGGCAAGCAGCTCTGCATCGACATCATCAACGAGGTGAAGGAAATTCCGGGCGTCGCCGGCATCCATGTGATGGCCTACCGCCAGGAAGAATATGTCGCCGAGATCGTCGATGAATCGGGCGTGCTCAAGGGCCGCCAGCCCTGGAAGCGCGAGATCCGTCGTGACGACCAGATGGTCGCCGACCGGCTCGAACGCATATTGCATGACGAGATTACCGAAACGCAGGTGGACATGGTAAAGACCGCGCACTAAGCGGCCGAGCACCAGACCTGGAACGAAACCAGACACGATATAAAGAAGCACTTTATATCAAGGCGGAGAGACTTCATGACCCGGACCATCGTCGCCTCGGCGACACGCGAAATCATCATCGGCTTCGACCAGCCTTTCTGCGTGATCGGCGAGCGCATCAACCCGACCGGGCGCAAGAAGCTTGCCGCCGAAATGGTGGCGGGCAATTTCGAAACCGTCATCAAGGACGCGCTGGAACAGGCCGCGTGCGGCGCCACCATGCTCGACGTCAATGCCGGCGTCACCGCGGTCGACCCCAATGCGACCGAGCCGGCGCTGCTGGTTCAGACACTGGAGATCGTGCAGGGCCTCGTCGACCTGCCGTTGTCGATCGACAGTTCCGTTACCGCCGCGATCGAAGCGGCGCTGAAGGTCGCCAAAGGCCGGCCGCTGGTCAATTCCGTCACCGGCGAGGAGGAAAAGCTCGAAGCCATCCTGCCGCTGGTCAAGAAGTACAACGTCCCGGTCGTCGCCATCTCCAACGACGAGACTGGCATTTCGATGGATCCGGACGTGCGCTTCGCCGTCGCCAAGAAGATCGTCGAGCGCTGCGCCGATTTCGGCATTCCCGCCCATGACGTCGTCGTCGACCCGCTGGTGATGCCGATCGGCGCGCTGGGCGATGCCGGCCGCCAGGTGTTCGCGCTGCTGCGCCGCCTGCGCGAGGAGCTCAAGGTCAACACCACTTGCGGCCTCTCCAACATCTCCTTCGGCCTGCCGCACCGCCATGGCATCAACGCCGCCTTCATCCCGATGGTGATCGGCGCCGGCATGACCTCGGCGATCATGAATCCGGTGCGCCCGCAGGAAATGGAAGCTGTGCGCGGCGCCAATGTGCTGAACGGCACCGACGAGAACTGCACCAACTGGATCCGCACCTACAAGGACTATAAGCCGGCCGAAGGCGGTCATCCGGTTGCAGCCCCTGTCGCCGTAACCGCCCCTGGCGATGCCGCCGGTGGCCGCCGCCGCGGCGGTCGTGAGGCTCGGATGGGTCGAGGATAAGCGCAGTACGAGATGTTCGACAAGACGCAGCACTCTCAGAACTCATCGTTACGAGAGAACATTATAGAGCACCAGTTCATTGGCGCTGCATTACGTGTGCTATGGTCTCATGGAATCGTTGACGCAGAAATCCTTCGATCCGAATTCGACGGATATGGGTATGATCTTGTGCTCAGCCGAGGACATGTCGTACGGCATATCCAGCTTAAGTCTGGGCTGCGTTTGAAGAACATCTCGATTTCGTCCACACTAATGGACCGTCCCAGCGGCTGTGTGATTTTTGTTGAAGTTGACGATGATCTCGAAGTGAAGCGCTACCACTTCTTTGGCGGCACAGCAGGCTCTGCCCTGCCCGATATTTCGAGCCTAAAAACGACACATCGGTTGGGACGCAATAAAAGCGGCGAACGCCCTTTGCGCGTTATGCATCGCGATTTGCCTAAGAGCAAATTTCAAGCAGTTGCGTCCCTTACTGACCTGCTCGAGCTATTGTTCGGCCACAAACCAGAATTTGCCACATGAATTCGCCTGCAAACATTACCGATCCGCTCGTGCTGTTCATGCCGTCAGGCAAGCGCGGGCGGTTCCCTGTCGGCACGCCTGTGCTCGATGCCGCGCGCCAGCTTGGCGTCTATGTCGAAAGCGTCTGTGGCGGACGCGCCACCTGCGGGCGCTGCCAGATCGAGGTGCAGGAAGGCAACTTCGCCAAGCACAAGATCGTCTCGTCCAACGACCACATCTCGCCGAAAGGGCCTAAGGAAGAGCGCTATGAGCGCGTGCGCGGCCTGCCCGAACGGCGCCGCCTCTCCTGCTCGGCGCAGATCCTCGGCGACCTCGTCATCGACGTGCCGCAGGACACGGTCATCAATGCACAGACCATCCGCAAGGATGCCGACACCCGCGTCATCGCCCGCGATTCAGCGATCCGCATGTGCTATGTTGAGATCGAAGAGCCCGACATGCACAAGCCGCTCGGCGATCTGGATCGACTGAAGATCGCGCTGATGAAGGATTGGGGTTTCAAAAACCTCGAATTCGATTTCTATCTGCTGCCGCAGGTGCAAGGCATCCTGCGCAAGGGCAACTGGGCTGCCACGGCCGCCATTCACAAGGATGCCGATAGCGACATCGCCCGCGTCATCGCGCTCTGGCCGGGTCTCAAGAACGAGGCCTACGGGTTGGCCTGCGATATCGGCTCAACCACCATTGCAATGCACCTCGTGTCGCTGCTGTCGGGCCGCGTCGCCGCTTCGTCCGGCACGTCCAATCCGCAGATCCGCTTCGGCGAGGATCTGATGAGCCGCGTCTCCTATGTGATGATGAATCCGGACGGCCGCGAAGGCATGACGGTGGCCGTACGCGAGGCGGTTTCCGGACTGGTCGACAAGGTCTGCGCCGAAGGCAATGTCCAGCGCAACGACATCCTGGATTCCGTCTTCGTCGGCAATCCGATCATGCA
>NZ_JAFKIC010000236.1 GCF_017306585.1 Mesorhizobium sp.
TGTTTGCGGCTATCACGGCAAGCGGGCGCCAAACGCCGGCACCTGGCATTCGATCGTCAGCCGGGCACTTGTCGGCGCGCCCGAGAGCGAACAGCGTTCGCATCCGACCGGCGGCGAGCCGGTCCACCGTTTCCACATCACCAAGCTGCCGCCTGTCGCGTCGGCCGCCAGCGACGAGACGCGGCAAGCCAGTGCTTTCGGCGCTTTGCCCACGACCCTGTTCCGGCCCCTGCCGCCTTACGAAGACCTGCCGCGGCCGCTGTCGCCGTCCGGAGCCTCGGCGCTGATCGAGGAAGGCAAGGAGGCGGTCATAGATACGGCCTCGCCGGTGCTGGATGCCGATGCCGAACCGGGCTTCGCCGTGCTGCGCGGGCTTGCCCTGCACAAACTGCTGCAGATGCTGCCTGGCGTTGACGAAACGGAACGGGGACGCGCGGCGGAGCGCTATGTCGCCAGGGTCGGTGCGCTATGGCCCGCTTCAGAGCGCGAGAAGGCGCTGACCTCGGTCATGGCCATCCTTGGCGATCCCGAGTTCGGCCAGCTGTTCGGGACCTCCTCGCGCGCCGAGGTGGCGATCATGGGCAGCCTGGAGGTCAGGGGAAAAAGGCGCTCGATCTCCGGCAAGATCGACCGGCTGGCGGTGACGACGGATGCGGTCTCGATCGTCGATTACAAGACCAACCGGCCGGCACCTGCTTCCCTGGCCGAGGTTCCGCCGGCCTATCTGCTGCAACTGGCTCTGTACCGCGCGCTATTACAGCCACTTTACCCCGAGCGCGAGGTGAAGGCGGCGCTGCTGTTCACGGAGGCGCCACGGCTGATCGAGCTGCCGGCCAACGCGATGGATGACGCCCTTGCCCGACTCACAGGAGCGTGACACAAGAACTGCTTGAAGAACGGCGCGACAACCACCACATTTGGTGTGACAAAAATTTCGAAAGGACTTCGCATGGCCACCGTCAAGGTCGACAACAACAACTTCAAGGCCGACGTGCTCGACGCCAACGTGCCGGTCGTGGTGGATTTCTGGGCCGAATGGTGCGGCCCTTGCAAGATGATCGGCCCGTCGCTGGAAGAGATTTCCAACGAGCTCGGCGCGAAGGTGAAGATCGCCAAGCTCAACATCGACGAGAACCCCGAACTTGCCGCCCAGTATGGCGTGCGTTCGATCCCGACGCTGATGATCTTCAAGGGCGGCGAAATGGCCGACATGAAGGTCGGCGCGGCGCCCAAGACCGCGCTTTCGCACTGGATCAACGGCAGCCTCTGAGCAGCCTAGTTTGAATAGAAGAAAGCCCGGCCATCGCGCCGGGCTTTTTTCTTGGCGCCATCGCTGGTCCGGTCTGGCCCTGACATGCGAACACCCCATGTCTTCTCTTGGCAGCAGACAACAGGGAGCGAGAAAATGACCGGATCCGCCAAGGCCACCGTCTTCATCGACAATGAACGCGTCATCGTCACCGAATACCGCTTCCAGCCGGGCGACAATACCGGCTGGCATCGCCACGGCCATGACTATGTCGTTGTGCCGCTGATGGACGGCAAGCTGAAGCTGGTGACCAAGGACGGCGAGACCTTCGCCGAGATGAAGAAAGGCGCTCCCTATTTCCGCAAGGAAGGCGTCGAACATGACGTCGTCAGCGCCAATGACGGCGAATATGCTTTCATCGAGATCGAGCTGAAGTAGCCGTCGGCATCGGGCGGGCAAAGGCCTCGCCCGATATCCGGCTGCGCGGTCTTACATGCCCATCACGGATGGCAGCCACAGCACCGTCTGCGGCACGAAGGTGATGACCAGCAACACGGCAAGCACGATCGCGACGATGGGCAGGCTGGCCCAGATCACGTCGCGCATCGGCACCTTGGCGATCGACTGCGTGATCAGCAGATTGAGGCCAAGCGGCGGATGAATCAACCCGACCATGAGGTTGAGCACGATCACGAGGCCGAAATGCGTCGGATCGATGCCGAAGCTCTTCGCCGCCGGCAGGAAGATCGGAACGAGGATGATCGTTGCCGGCGTCGAATCCAGAAACATGCCCGCGACCAGAAACACCACATTGACCAGAAGCAGGAATTCGGTCGGCGACAGGTCGGCATTGTGGAGCAGGTTCTGGATGTCGGCTGGAATGCCATGGACGACGACGAGGTAGGCGATGAAGGACGAAACCGCCACGACGAGCATGATGTTGGCGGTCTGCAGCCCCGCGTCGGTCAACAGGCTCGGAAATTGCCGCCAGCTGAACTCGCGATGGATCACCCAGCCGATGAAGATGGCATAGAGCACCAGAACCGCGCCGAGTTCGGTCACCGTGAACAGGCCGCCCTTGGCGCCGACGACCAGCAGCAGCGGCATGGAAAGCGCCCAGGCGCTGCCCTTGAACTGCCTGCCGATCACGCCCCATGAAGGACGTCCGCGCGCCGAGAGCTCGTGGCGCCGCGCATAATTGGTCACGTAAGCGATCAACGCCACGGCGATGAGGATACCAGGAATGTAGGCGCCGACGAACAGCTTGGTGATGGAGACCTGCGCGATGAC
Source organism: Mesorhizobium sp. (assembly GCF_017306585.1). Lineage (GTDB taxonomy): Bacteria > Pseudomonadota > Alphaproteobacteria > Rhizobiales > Rhizobiaceae > Mesorhizobium. The sequence continues at coordinate 2,540 of NZ_JAFKIC010000236.1, forward strand.
CCCGTAGATGACCAGCGGAATGCTGGGCGGGATGATCGGTCCTATGACGGCGGCGCCGGCCGTGAGAGCCGCCGCGAAGGCGCCCGAATAGCCATCCTTGCGCATCTCCGGGATGAGCAGTGCACCGCTCGCCGAGGCATCGGCGACGGCTGAGCCGGAAATGCCGGCCAGAAAGACATTGGTGCCGACATTGACGACGCCGGAGCTGCCGCGGATACGGCCGAGCGCGGAGGAAAACAGGTCCACCACGCGTGTCGTGATGCCGCCGCTGTTCATCACCGAAGCCGCGAGGATGAAGAAGGGAACGGCAAGCAGCGGGAAGGAATCGATCCCGTTCACCATCTTCTGCGCCAGGATGAAGCCCGGCATGCCCCATATCGCGATGACCAGCAGCGCCGAAAGCCCGAGCGCAATGGCGACCGGAACCGCAAGGAGCGCAAGCACGAGGAAAACGACAGATAGCACCAGCAGCATCATCATGACTGAGCACCCCCATGGGCAATGGGCTTGTCGGTTGTCGGCGTTTCCTGTTCGGCATGGCTTGCGCCGAACAGGCGCTCGACGATGAAGAACAGGCCAAGGATGGAGAAGGCCAGCAGCGCGCCGTAGAACCAGTCGAAGCTGATGCCGGTGGCCGGCGCGATCTTCTGGCCGACCACGATCATAAGATGGCGGGCGTAGACGGCGAGAACCGCAAGGAAAATCGCGGTCGCGATATCCACCAGCGTCTTAAGCCGCGTGAAGATGCTGCTGCTCAGCCTGTCGTGCAGCAGATCTATCACGATCAGCTGCCGCTGGCTGACCAGAAGCGCTGCACCCAGGAACGTCATCCAGATGAACAGGATGCGCGAAATCTCCGCCAGACCAGGCGTCGGCGCGCCTATGAAATAACGGCTGAAAACCTGGATGCAGACGAGGATGACGATCGCCAGCAGCGCCGCGCCGACAAGAAAGCCGAGCGCGCGACGCAGAGCGGTGCCAACAGACGTAAGCAGCTTTGGCATCTGGCCACCTCCAGCCGGACGGCGGTTACTTCACCGCCCGGATCTTGTCGATGTAGGGCTGCAGCGCGGCGTCATACTTGGAATCGGCGGCCGCCTTGGCGATGAACTCGTCGAGGTTAGGTTTGTGGACCACGACACCTTGGGCGACGAGTTCGTCGAGCACCTTGGCCTGCGAAGAGTCCGTGTATTCGCGATACCAGTCGGCGCTTTCGTCGGCGCTCTTGGCGAAGGCGTCCTGCAGGCGCTTGTCCAGGCCCTGGTACCAGGGCTCGCCGCACATGAAGCCCATCGTTTCGGCCATGTGGTTGGTCAACAGAAGGTGCTTGGCCACTTCATAGAAACGCTGATCCTTGATCGCCACCAGCGGCTGCTCCACGCCATCGACGACGCCCTGCTGGATGGCCGTGTAGACCTCTTCGAAAGGAACAGTCGCCGGGTTGGCGCCAAGGGCCTGGATGGAGGCGATGTAAGCCGGGATGCCCGGAGCGCGGATTTTGCGACCCTGCAGGTCGGCGAGATTCTCGGCGGGCTTGGTCAGCAGGAACTGGCGGAAGCCGTGGAAGGCCGGGCCCAGAACGCGGAAGCCGGCGTCCTTGGCAATTGCATCGAGGATTTCCTTGCCGACAGGACCGCGCCAGATGCGGAAGAAATGGTCCTCGTCGCGATAGAGATAGGCGACGCCTTCGACATTGGCCGCCGGGTGGAATGAGCCGAGATCGCCGACGCTCTCATACATGCATTCGAGGACGCCGCCCTTAACCTGCTCGACCATCTCGTCGACGGTGCCCAACTGCGAACTGGGAAAGAGCTGGATGGAAACGTCAGCGCCGAGCGCGGCTTCCATCTTTTCCTTGAACACCTGCATTGCCTTGGTGTCCGGGCTGTCGGGCGAACCCGCGCCGCCGATCCTGATGGTGACGCCAGCATGGGCGGAGACGGTGGTGAGCGCGGCGATGCAGGCGGCCGCCAATATGGATTTCAGCATTAGAGTTCCCCTTCTTGTTTTGTCTTGGCTTGTTTGCGTTGGCTTGTCTTGTTCTGGGTTGCGAAAATCGGCGTGCCAGCCGTGGCATGCCTGTTGGTCCTTTCAAACCAGTGTCGTGATGACCTCGTCGAGCGTGTCAACGATGATGTCGATTTCCTCTTCGGTGACGATGTAAGGCGGCGTGATCTGGATATGGTCGCCGCCCTGGCCGAAATTGGCGCCCGGCACGCCGCCGCCCACGATCACCCCACGCTCGCGCATCAGCGAAACGAGCCTGGAGGTGAATGCCTTCTCCGTCGGGAAAGGCTTGCGGGTAGCCCGATCCTCGACGAATTCGACCCCGGCGTAGAGGCCCTTGCCCCTGACGTCGCCGATGCAGGCATGGCGCTGCTGCAACTGCCGCAGCCGCGTCGCCAGATAGTCTCCGATCTGGCGGGGGCGCTTGAACAGGCCTTCCTTCGACATGATGTCGAAAACCTGCTGGCCGATGAAGCAGGAAGCCGGATGGCCGCTATAGGTGAAGCCGTGCACGAAACGCTTGCGGTTCGTGCGGAAGAAATCCGTGACACGATCGTTGACCAGCACGGCGCCAAGCGGCGCGTAGCCGCTGCCGATCGCCTTTCCGCAGGTGATCATGTCGGGCGTGACACCCCAATCGTCGATCGCGAAGGGAACGCCGGTGCGGCCATAGCCGGCCAGCACTTCGTCGGCGACGAAAAGGATGCCGTAGCGATCGCAAATCTCGCGAACGCGCTTGTAGTAGTCCTTGTGCGGAACCAGGCCGGAAGCCGTGGTGCCAACGATCGTCTCGGCAAAGAAGCAGGAGACCGTCTCGGGTCCCTCCAGATTGATCACGCGCTCCAGTTCATCGGCGCAATCGAGCGTACAGCCGCCCTTGTCCTGGCAGTAGGCGCATCTGTACTCGTAAGGCGGCGCGATATGGACGACAGGCAGGAGATAGGGCGCGTAGGGCGTGCGCCAGCTCGTGCGGCCCGACAGAGACAGGGTCGCGATGGTGACGCCGTGATAGCTTTGCCAGCGCGCGATGATCTTGTGACGCTGCGTGTCGCCACGCTCCAGATGATATTGCCGCGCCAGCTTGAGAGCGGTCTCGTTCGCCTCCGAGCCGCCGGACACGAAGTATACCGACGCCATTCCCTTCGGAGCGACCGACAGGATCGATTCAGCCAGTTGCTCCTGCCAGGGATGGGTAAAGGTCGCCGTGTAGGCGAATGTCACCGTGTTCCCGGCATCCGCCAACGCGCGATAGATCTCGGTACGGCCATGGCCGATGCCGACCACGCCGGCGCTGCCCATGCCATCCAGATACGCCTTGCCGTCAGTGTCGTAGACGTAGACGCCGCTTCCGCGAGCGACCTTTGGAAGCTCGGCTGCGTAGTCTCTCGAAAAGATGGAGGACATCACCCAGCCCCAAGCCCCTTTGCTGGGCGCAGACCATCGCGAAACCGTCACAAGCTGTCAATATCAATTATCGATAAACGATAACAAACATGATTTCTCTGATGCGATCTGCTAGAGGAGTTGCAGGGCGACCACGCGAGCGGACCGCCGCCTGGACCGCAAAGCCATGTGTCGCCCTCTGCGCCCCGGCCGTGTGCTGCGTCGCGGGGTTGGTCGACTTGGGGAGTGGTGGGCTGCATGCAAATGGCGAGACGCAAGACCAAGGACGTGTCGGGCGACACGTTTTCCTCGCTGGAGAACGAGATCAGCATGGCGCTTCGAGCCGCCATCGTCGACGGCGAGATCGAGCCGGGCACCCGCCTGATCGAGCTTGATCTCGCGGCACGCTTCAATGTCAGCCAGGGGACGATACGCGCCGCGCTGAAGGAGCTCCAGGCGCAGGGGTTGATCGTCTACAAGCCACGGCGGGGGAATTTCGTCATCACCGTCGAGAAGACCGATGTCTATGAAATCTCAATGCTGCGCGATTCCCTCGAAGCGCTCGGCGCCCGGCTGGCCGCGAAGCGGATGGACGACAGCGGCCGCAAGATGTTGACCGACATACTGAAAGCCATGCGGACGGCGGCCGAAAGCGGCAACCGCAAAAAGCTGATGGAACTGGACTTCGAATTCCACCGCACGGTCATCGGCATTTCGGGCCATCGACGGTTGATGGAAATCTATGAAAGGCTCGAGGGACAGACCCGCATGTTCCTGCGCCTCACGGACCGCTTCTACGAGAACCTGCAGGATATACCCAACCTGCATGAGCCGCTGGTCGCGGCGATCGTCAGCGGCGACGCCGAGACGGCGTTCCAGCTTGCGATCCGGCACGCGGATGCCGATGCCGAGGAACTGGTGTCGAGCATGCTCGCGACAAACGCATAGAGCCGACCGGCCCGCCTTCCCCGGGGTCTGGACGTCAGGTCGGCGGCGTGCCGTTCTCGGCCAGCACCGCGCCGGCCAGATAGAGCGACCCTCCGATCAGGATGCGCGGCGGCGGGCCGTCCCAGGTGTCGCGCAGCAGCATCAGGGCGCTGGCGACGGAACTGACCGGCTCCGCCGTCAGGCCGGCCTCTGTGGCCCGGATTGCCAGTTCGTCGTTCGGCACGCCAGCGTCGCTCATGCCGACCGGCACCGTGTAGACATGCCGGACCAGGCCCTTGAAGGCGCGGAAATAGCCGCTCTGGTCCTTGGTGTTGATCATGCCGGCGATCAGGAACAGCGGACGCGGGCTCTTTTCTTCCTGCTCGGCCATGGCTTCCGCCACGACCACACCGGCGCCCGGATTGTGGCCGCCATCGAGCCAGATGTCGGCCCCCTTCGGCGCCAGGTCCGCCAGCCGGCCCTGCACCAGCTTCTGCATGCGGCCAGGCCATGCGACGTTGGTCATCGCCTTTTCGGCGGCGCGATGACTGATCTCGAAGCCTGCCGCCTTGACGGCCGCGATCGCCGCAGCCGCGTTGGCGAACTGATGGCGGCCGGGCAGGCGCGGCGGCGGAAGGTCCATCAACCCGTCTTCATCCTGATAGACCATGCGGCCGTTTTCCTCGAAGGCGAGGAAATCCTGGCCGTAGACGAAGGTCGGGCATTCCAGACGCTCGGCGGTTTCGATCAGCACCTGCAGCGCGGTATCGCTTTCCTGCGCGCCGATCACCACGGGGCAGCCGCGCTTCATGATGCCGGCCTTTTCGGCGGCGATCAGTTCGACGCGGTCGCCGAGATAGGCTTCATGGTCCATCGAAACCGGCATGATCACGGACACGGCCGGCCTGGCGACGACGTTGGTGGCGTCGAAACGGCCGCCGAGCCCGACCTCGATGATGGCGGCTTCCGCCGGATGTTCCGAAAACAGGATGAAGGTGACGGCGGTGAGGATCTCGAAGACCGTGATCTTCTGGCCTGCATTGGCCTTGGCGACGCGGGCGATGGCCTCGGCGAAGGTCTCATCGTCGACGAGTCTGCCGCCGCCTTCGGCGGCAAGCCGGTAGCGCTCGGCCCAGTTCACCAGATGCGGCGAGGTGTGGACATGGACAAGCCGGCCTGAAGCTTCGAGCAGCGCCCGCGAGAAGGCGGCGCAGGAGCCCTTGCCGTTGGTGCCGGCGATATGGATGACCGGCGGCAGCAGGTCCTGCGGATTGCTCAGCCGCTCCAGAAGCCGCGTGATGCGGTCGAGCGAAAGGTCGAAGCCTTTCGGATGAAGCGCCATCAGGGCTTCTATTTCGCGGTCGGCGGCGAGCGTTGTCATGACGACAGCCCTTCAATAAACGTGTGAGCGCAAGTCAGAATCTCCACCTGGACGCGGTTTGCCAAGCCTTCGTCATCCTGGGGCGGAGCAGGAGCGCAGCTCCGTCGCGGAGACCCCGGGATCCATGCCGTGACGCCTATCGAAGGGCACAGCGGCCCAAGAAGGCATGTCTGATTCATGCCTTGCTGTCCCGGTTTCCTAGCAAAATATCCACTCACACGCCTCTAAATCATCCTAGATTCCGTAGCCGTGGCGCAGTTCACTGGTCACGGCATGGATCCTAGGGTCTGCGCGACGGAGCTGAACTCCTGCTTCGCCCTAGGATGACGAAGGCGCGCCCCTCGCGCAATCGCTGTTCGCGGCGGCCAATGTCGCGTCAGGCTGGTGTTCGGGCCAGGCCTGCGTCGTATCAGGCCTGCGGACGCGCTTCGGCGGTGACAACAGCCGGCGGCAGGATTTCCGGCTCCAGCGGCTTTTGCTCTTCCGGCAGCTTGAGCAGCATCTTCAGCAGGCGCGCGACCGTCTGGCGCATTTCGAGCCGCGACACCACCATGTCGACCATGCCGTGCTCCATCAGATATTCGGAGCGCTGGAAGCCGTCCGGCAGTTTTTCACGGATGGTCTGTTCGATGACGCGCGGTCCGGCGAAGCCGATCAACGCGCCGGGTTCGGCAATGTGGACGTCGCCCAGCATGGCATAGGAGGCGGTCACGCCGCCCGTGGTAGGATTGGTCAGGACGACGATATAGGGAAGCCCGGCTTCCTTAAGCCGGTCGACGCCGACCGTGGTGCGCGGCAGTTGCATGAGCGACAGGATACCCTCCTGCATGCGCGCGCCGCCGGACGCGGCGAACAGGATCAGCGGCCGCTTGCGCTGCAGGGCGACCTCGAAAGCGTGCACGATGGCATCGCCCGCCGCCATGCCGAGGGAGCCGCCCATGAAGGCGAAGTCCTGTACCGTCACCACCACCGGCAGGCCTTCGATGGTGCCCAGCGCGTTGACGATCGCGTCCTCCAGGCCTGTCTTGGCCTTGGCGTCCTTCAGGCGATCCGTGTAGCGCTTCTCGTCGCGGAACTTCAGCGGATCCTGCACGACCTTCGGGTTTTCGAGCTGCTCGTACTTGCCGTCGTCGAGGAAGTATTTCAGCCGCTCCTTGGCCGAGATCTTCATGTGATGGCCGGACGAGGGAATGACGAACTGGTTGGATTCCAGGTCCTTGTGGAACACCATCTCGCCGGTCTCGGGATCCTTGATCCAGAGGTTTTCGGGCATGTCGGTACGCCGGCCGAGCATCGAATTGATCTTCGGGCGAACGTAATTGGTGATCCAGTTCATCGCTTCGGCTCCTGTCCTGACGAAGAATTAAAGCATGCCGCCCATGGTCGGACCCGGCTTTGGGGGCACTCACAAACCAGAGTTAGGATGACTATTCGGCAGCAGCAAGGCGGGCCGAACGTACGCCCTGGGCAAGGCCGCTGACCAGCGTGGCGACGGCTTCGGTCGGATCGGCGGTCTTTTCGCCCTTCGGCCCCAGCACATTGGCGACCGCGTTGACGATCGCCGTGCCGACGACGACGCCGTCGGCGTTGGCGCCGATGACGCGCGCCTGCTCGGCGGTCTTGACGCCGAAGCCGACGCAGACCGGCAGGCTGGTGTGACCCTTGATGCGCTGGACCGCGGTGGCGACCTTGCCGGTATCGGCGAGCGCCGAGCCTGTGATGCCGGTCATCGATACGTAGTAGACGAAGCCGGACGTGTTCTCGAGCACCTTGGGCAGGCGCTTGTCGTCGGTGGTCGGCGTCGCCAGCCGGATGAAGTTGATGCCGGCCTTCAGCGCGGGAATGCAGAGCTCCTCGTCCATCTCCGGCGGCAGGTCGACGATGATGAGGCCGTCGATGCCGCTCGCCTTGGCATCGGTGAGGAAACGGTCGACGCCGTAGATGTAGATCGGGTTGTAATAGCCCATCAACACGATCGGGGTTTCATCGTCGCCGGCGCGGAAATCCGATGCCATCTTCAGCGTCTTGACCAGCGTCTGGCCACCCTTCAGTGCGCGCAGGCCAGCGGCCTGGATCGCCGGGCCGTCGGCCATCGGATCGGAAAACGGCATGCCGAGTTCGATAACATCGGAGCCGGCCGCCGGCAGTGCCTTCATGATCGACAGGGAGGTATCGTAATCGGGATCGCCACCCATGAAATAGGTGACGAGCGCCGGGCGGCCCTCGGACTTCAGCTTCGCCATGCGGCGGTCGATGCGGGTCGTCATGCCTGGCCCTTTGGACGAATTCTGCTCATAATCAACTCCCAATCGAAACCGGCCAAAGGGCCTAGATCTCCATACCCAGCATCGAGGCCACCGTGTGCACGTCCTTGTCGCCACGGCCGGACAGGTTGACGATGACGATCTGGTCCTTGTCCATGGCGGGCACGATCTTGACCGCGTGGGCGATGGCGTGCGCGGATTCCAGCGCCGGGATGATGCCTTCGACACGCGTCGTCAGCTTGAAGGCCTCCAGCGCCTCGTTGTCGAGGATCGGCACATATTCGACGCGGCCCGAGTCGCGCAGCCAGGAATGCTCCGGCCCGACGCCGGGATAGTCGAGGCCCGCCGAGATCGAATGACCGTCCATGATCTGGCCGTCGGCATTCTGCAGCAGATAGGTGCGGTTGCCATGCAGCACGCCGGGCGAGCCGGCATTCATCGAGGCGCAATGCTCGATGCCGTCAAGGCCACGCCCGCCGGCCTCGATGCCGATGATGCGCACGTCCTTGTCGTCAAGGAAGGGGTGGAACAGGCCGATGGCGTTCGAACCGCCGCCGACGGCGGCGATGATGGTGTCGGGCAGGCGGCCTTCCTGTTCGAGAATCTGCGCGCGCGCCTCCGAGCCGATCACCGACTGGAAGTCGCGCACCAGTTCCGGATAGGGATGCGGGCCGGCGGCGGTGCCGATCAGGTAATAGGTATCCTCGACATTGGTGACCCAATCACGAAGGGCTTCGTTCATGGCGTCCTTCAGCGTGCCGTGGCCGGCGGTGACCGGCCGCACTTCGGCGCCAAGCAGCTTCATGCGGAAGACGTTGGGGCTTTGGCGGGCGACGTCGGTGGCGCCCATATAGACCACGCAGGGGTAGCCGAAGCGCGCCGCCACGGTGGCGGACGCCACGCCATGCTGGCCGGCGCCGGTCTCGGCGATGATGCGCTTCTTGCCCATGCGCTTGGCCAGCAGGATCTGGCCGAGGCAGTTGTTGATCTTGTGCGAACCGGTGTGGTTCAGGTCCTCGCGCTTGAAGTAGACCTTGGCGCCGCCGAGATGCCTGGTCAGGCCTTCGGCGAAGTAGAGCTTCGAGGGCCGCCCGGCATAGTGCGTCGACAGGTCGGCGAGTTCGGCCCTGAACTCCGGATCGTTCTTGACCTCGTTCCATTGCCGCTCAAGATCGAGGATCAGCGGCATCAGCGTTTCGGCGACGAAACGACCGCCGAAAATGCCGAACATGCCCTGCTCGTCGGGTCCGGTGCGGAAGGAATTGGGCGTCGCCGGCTTGTTCATTGCCGATCTCCTGAATCTTATGTTTTGAGCATGTCCTTGTCGGAAAACCGGATTCCACTTTTCCGGGACATGCTCTGGTTTGAGCCGGTCAGGCGGCGCGGTCGTCGCGTGCTGCCCTGACGGCCCGGAAGAACTGCTCGATCAGCGCCGGATCCTTGACGCCCGGTGCGCTCTCCACACCCGAGGAAATGTCTATGGCGGGCGGATTGGCAAGCCGAAGGGCATCGCCGATGTTGGCGGCGTTGAGCCCACCGGAAAGCATGTAATCGACGCCGGCGTCAAGACCGGCGAGGATGCGCCAGTCGAAGGCCACGCCATTGCCGCCGGGCAATACCGAACCCTTTGGCGGCTTGGCGTCGAACAGGAACCGATCGGCGACGCCGATGAACGGCTTGATCCGGTCGAGATCGGCGGCCTCGCTGAGCGGCAGCGCCTTCATGACAGGCAGGCCATAACGGGCTTTCAATTCCAATAGCCGCTCGGGCGTTTCGGAGCCGTGCAGTTGCAGCATGTCGGGCTGCATTTTCTCGACGATCTCGTCGAGAAACGCGTCGCTGGCGTCGACCGTGACGGCGACCGCCAGGGCCTTGCCGCGTGCCATCTCACGCAGCCGCCCGGCTTCCGCCGGATCGACATAGCGCGGGCTCTTGGCGAAGAAGATGAAGCCGACATGGCTGGCGCCGCCCGAAAGGGCCGCCGCCATTGCCTGGTCGGTCTTCAAGCCGCAGATCTTGATATCGAGCGCCATGGCGCGGAATTGGCATGAAATCGCGGCGGAGTCGAGGAAAAGCATGCTGTTTGCCGGCACGGCCAAAGGCGCTACCTATGGATGGACAGGACACAGGCGGGAGCAGGACCATGGCCGACCAGACCGTTGCAGAACTCAGGCAGAAGATCGCGCAGGCGCGTGAAGTGATCGCGCACCTGATAGCCAAGGCCGCCTTCGACGGGGCGGAAGCGCACCGGGCGCTCGATTATTTCGGCGGCGATGCGTTCGACCGGAATTTTTTGCCGTGGCCGCATCATGCTGATGAAGGGCTGCGGCCGGAGGAATTGAATGCGGCGAATGATGATTGAGGGGGCGCGCAGGGCTGGCCAACCGCCGCTTCGTCATCCTAGGGCGGAGCGACGCGAAGCGGAGCGCAGACCCTAGGATGACGACGTTGGGGCAGCTTTAGCCATTCTCCAGCGTCGTCCCATGGGAGGCGAAATCAGGCGCCCTACTCAAAAACAATCGCCTGCAACGCGCCGCCATTGCGCTTCAGCCAGTCCTTGCAGCGATCGGTATCCGGGCAAAGCTTCTCGCACAGTTTCCAGAATTTCGGACCGTGGTTCATCTCCTTGAGATGCGCCACCTCATGCGCGACGAGGTAGTTGATCACAGGCGGCGGCGCCATCATGATGCGCCAGGAGAAGGACAGATTGCCTTCGGAAGTGCAGGAGCCCCAGCGGCTGGAGGTATCCTTGTAGCGGATCGCCTTGGCGCGCTTGCCGAGCGCCTCGGTGTGCCTGATCACCAGCTTCTCGATGTCCTTCTTGGCCTCGCGCTTCAAGAAATCGGCGATGCGGCGCGGCAGGTGCACCCGCTCGCCATGCACGATCAGGAGCGCGCCGCGCTCGTCGCGCGACACCGTGACGGTGCCGCGCTTGGACGGTTCGTGGACGATGCGGTGCGGCACGCCGCGCACCGGTATCTTGATGCCGGGCCGCACCTGGGGCCGCGTCGGCACCTTGGCCAGCCTTTGCTCCAGCCACTCCTGGTGACGGTCGAGGAACCTGTCCACCTCGCCGCGGCGCAGGCCCGGCGGCACGGTGATGCGCAGCCCCTGGCCGCCGGAATCGATGCGCAGTGTCAGCCGCCTGGCCCTCGCGCTCTCGACGATCTTGAGCGGCAGTGTGCGGCCGGCGACGCAATATTCGCGTTCCACGACAGGCGTGGGTTTGGGCTTGGTCAGATTGCGGAAGAATCCGATGGTCATGGCGGGACGATACGCGATTCGAGGAAACCAATAGAACAAAAAAGAAACGGCGCCGCTTGCGCGACGCCGTCGTCATACCTCAGCCTGTCGCGCGGCTTCAGTCGTCGAGCAGGTTCGAGCCCTTGCCACGCTTGGTGGGGGTCGTGCCGGTGCTCGGATCGGTCTTGGCCGGTGCGGTCGACTTGTTGCGATTGGCCATGAACCGGTCGAACTCGTCCTGGTCCTTGGCGCGGCGCAATTCACGGGCGTAGTCGTCGAACTCGGTCAACATGTCGTCGAGCTTGCGGCGTTCCTCGGCGAGGCGCTCGAGTTCCTTTTCGCGCCAATCGTCGAAAGCGACGTTGCCGGTGCGGGCCGAGCCGTTGCCCCAGCGCGCGGCCTTTTCGGAACCGCGGCGGCAGCCGGCGAAGATGCCGTCGGTCGCGCGGTTGACGTCACGCTTGAAGCCGTCAAGCCGGTCGCCCCAGATGATGTAGGCGAGCATGGCGAAGCCGAGCGGCCAGAACACCATGAAGCCGATCACCATCAACGCGATGGTTGCCGGCGTCCAGGCCGGGCGGATCAATGCAGATGTGTTCATTTTCTCCCATTCCTTCGGTTGGAGACAGCCAGAACCGGCTGCGTGGAATCGAGATGGGATGGCGAAAACGGCGATTCAAGACAGCTTCGTCCGAAACCGGACAAGGTTCTGAAATGATTATCGCTTTTTGAGCATGTCGAGGAAAAGCACGCCCAGACCGGCGATCAGCCCCCAAAATGCGGCGCCGACGCCGAACAGCGTCAGGCCCGAGGCGGTGACGACGAAGGTCACGGTGGCGGCCATACGCTCGCCCTCTTCCTTCAGCGCGATCGCCAGCGCGTTGGCGAGCGAAGCCATGAGCGCGAGGCCGGCGACAAGCACGATCAGGCTCTGCGGCAGGACGGCGAAGATCGCCACCAGGGAGGCGCCGAAGATGGCGAAGATCAGATAGGCAAGCGCGTAGAACGGCCCGGTCTTCCAGCGCTCGGCGGGATCGGGATGGACATCCGGCCCGGTGCAGATCGCCGCCGAGATCGCCGCCAGATTGGTGGTCGAGCCGCCGAACGGCGCGGATAGCAGCGAAAAGAAACCGGTGACGCCGATCAGCGGGCCAGGCTCCGGATGGTAACCGGCGGCGCGCAACACGGCGAGGCCGGACAGGTTCTGCGAGGCCATGGTGACGAGATAGAGCGGCAGCGCCAGCCCGATCACCGCCTTGGCGGTGAAGACGGGCGCGATCAGCGTCAGCGTCGACAGTTCCGGTGTGGGCAGGCCGCCGACTCGGCCGGTGAGAAACGCGGCGAGGCCGCCGCCGACCAGCACGGCCAGCACCGACAGCGCGGGGTTGAACAGGCGGATGACGAAGAAAGCCACGATCAGCGGCAGGATCAGCCAGGGGTCGACGGGAATGGTCTTGACCGCGTTGAGGGCGAAGGTGACGACGATGCCGGCCAGCATGCCGGAAGCGACCGAGGGCGGTATTTTCGAGATCAGCTGCGTCAGCGGCCGAAACAGGCCGGTGGCGATCAGCAGGACGGCGGTGACGATGAAGGCGGCGACCGCCTCGCCGATCGAAAAGCCGCTCGATGCCGCCATCAGTGCCAGGCCCGGCGTCGACCAGGCGGTGATGACAGGCATTTTGGTGCGCCACGACAGCCACAGGCTCTCGATCGCCATGGCCAGGCAGATGGTCGTGACCCAGCTCGCGGTCTGAATTTGCGTCGCGCCGACCGCGTGCGCGGCGGCGATGACGATGGCCAGCGTGCCGCCGAAGCCGACAATGGCCGCGACGAAGGCGGATATCGGTATGGACAGGCGCATGCTCAATTGCTCCGCCCGGCCATGTCGCCCACCACCCGCAGCAGCATGTCGAGATCCTGCGGCCGCGACAGGCGGTGGTCGCTGTCGGGGATCAGCGACAGCGTCACGTCGTCGGCCGGCAGCAGCCCGACAAGCTTCAGCGCGTGGCTCGAAGGTACGTCCGGGTCAGCCAAGCCCTGCAGGATATGCACCGGGCAATGGGTGTCGATCGGGCCGGTCATGACGAGATTACGGCGGCCGTCCTCGATCAGGGCGCGCGTGTAGATGTAGGGTTCGCTGGAATAATCCGATGGCTCGGCGAAGAACCCTTTCTCGGCAAGATCGTGCTTCTGCGCTTCGGTCAGCGCCGGTTCGACCAGTTCCGCGGTAAAATCCGGCGCCGGCGCCAGCAACACCAGCCCGACGACGTTGGCGTCGCCGCTCTTGCGCAATTCCTGCACCATGCGCAGCGCGATCCAGGCGCCCATCGAGGAGCCGACCAGGATTTGCCGGCCCCTGGCGAAATGGCGGAACACGGCAAGGCTCTGCGAAAGCCATTTCGAGATCGTGCCATCGGCAAAGTCGCCGCCGGATTCGCCGTGGCCGGAATAGTCATGGCGCAGGAAGCCGCGGCCTTCGCTCGCCGCCCAGTCCGACAGCGTCTGCGCCTTCGTGCCCAGCATGTCGGACTTGTAGCCGCCAAGCCAGACGATGCCGGGCGCCGAGCCCGCCGAGTGGCGTACCGCGATGCGCGTTCCGTTCACGTCGAGGAAGGTTGGCGGGGTTACGGACATGACTTCTCCTTAGGCCGGTCTTTTGGCACAGCCTCAGGCGAGGCGAAAAGTGCTCGTATTGTTTCTTTGTTTGGCACAGGCCAGTGATCAGGGTGATTTTCCATCAATGCTATGCTATTGACTCCGCCCGCGCGCTTCCCACATTGGCGCGTCCAAGCATCTGACTGACAGACCCTGAACGAAACGGCCAAGGAGACCACGACCATTCGCAGACCTTTCAAAGCAGCGGCGCCTACCAAGGACGGCCCGCGCTCCAACCGTGATATCCGGGTTCCCCGGGTCCAGCTTATCGACGCCGAAGGCCAGAACCGTGGCGAAGTTTCCATCAACGACGCATTGCTGCTCGCCGAAGAGGCAGGGCTCGATCTCGTCGAAATCTCGCCCAACGCACAGCCGCCCGTCGTAAAAATTCTCGATCTCGGCAAGTTGAAATACGCCAACCAGAAGAAGGCGGCCGAGGCGCGCAAGAATCAGAAGGTCATCGAGATCAAGGAGATCAAGATGCGCCCGAACATCGACAGCCATGACTACGACACCAAGATGAAGGCGGTGCGCCGCTTCTTCGAGGAAGGCGACAAGGTCAAGCTGACGCTGCGCTTCCGTGGCCGCGAGATGGCGCATATGGAGCTCGGCATGCAGCTCCTGAACAAGGTGCGCGAGGAAGTGGCCACGATCGCCAAGGTCGAGGCCGAGCCGAAGCTCGAAGGCCGCCAGATGATGATGGTGCTGGCGCCGCGCTAGGCCTGCCTTCGCCTGAGGTGCCTTGGATCACGGCACGGTCACGAAAAGGTTAGGCGAGCCACCACGCTCCAAAACCGCCTGAATTGTGATACAGGGCGTCCCGACGACCGTCGAGACGCCCTTTTCATGGCAGCCGCGGCGGTTGTGTATTTCGTGCATGTCGTGCGTCCAAAGCCGGAGCCATTTGGGCAGCGCGCATCAGGCTCTTCGACGATCGGAATGCTTTCTTGGACAATGAACTGAAGTACGGGCTGGGCAATTACCAGCAGATACGCAGGCTGGTGCTCGCCGTTCTGGTGATCGTGCTGTTCCTGGCACTGCTGTTCGGCCAGTCGACCTTTCCGCCCGATACGCCGGTGCATGAAACGATCGAAATGTTCGGCGTGCTGCTGATCTTCCTCGGCATCGTCGGGCGGCTCTGGGCGACGCTCTATATCGGCGGGCGCAAATCCTCCGAAGTGGTTACCGGCGGCCCCTACTCGATCACCCGCAATCCGCTTTACGTGTTTTCGACCGTCGCCGCGGCTGGCGTCGGCGCGCAGATCGGCTCGTTCACCGGCATCATCCTGTTCGCGGCGCTGTGCGCGGGCGCCTTCCACATCGTCATCCTGCGCGAGGAAAAGTTCCTCAAGGAAGCGCTCGGCGCGCCTTACCTTGCCTATCTGGAGAAGGTCCCGCGCTTCTTCCCGAAGCTGTCGCTCTACAATGAAGGCGACACCGGCAGCTTCAAGCCGCGCCTTCTCCTGAACACGCTGCTCGACGGGCTGGTGTTCCTGATCGCGCTGCCGGCCTTCGAACTGATCGACGGCGCGCAGCTGTCGGGCGTGCTGCCGGTGTGGTTCACCCTGCCCTGACAGATCCGCTATGCGGTGGGTGTTGCGCACGCGCCGTCTTTGATCTATAGGACCGCCGTTCAAGAAAACCGCCCGGCAGGGCATGCCGTGGCGGTTTCATTTGCTTTTCGGGCTTTGGTCGGCCCGAAGCGAACAAGAAGCGCGATAGTGCGCCAACAATACGGAGTAGCAAAATGCCCAAGATGAAGACCAAATCGGCCGCCAAGAAGCGGTTCAAGATCACCGGTACGGGTAAAGTCCTGTCGGCTGCGGCCGGCAAGCGTCACGGCATGATCAAGCGTTCCAACAAGTTCATTCGAAATGCCCGCGGCACGATGGTTCTGGCTGAACCGGACGGCAAGAAGGTCATCAAGAATTTTCTGCCGAACGGCCTCTGAGCACTCGGCCCGGAACAGCATTTAAGGAGATCATGACATGGCACGCGTAAAAAGAGGCGTCACCGCTCACGCCAAGCACAAGAAGGTCCTGAAAGCCGCGAAAGGCTTCTACGGCCGCCGCAAGAACACCATCCGCATCGCCAAGCAGGCGGTGGAAAAGTCGCTGCAGTACGCCTACCGCGACCGCAAGAACCGCAAGCGCTCGTTCCGCGCGCTGTGGATCCAGCGCATCAACGCCGCGACCCACGAGCATGGCCTGACCTATGGCCGCTTCATCGACGGCCTCAACAAGGCCGGCATCGAGATCGATCGCAAGATCCTGTCCGACATGGCCATCCACGAGCCGCAGGCCTTCGCCGCGCTGGTGGCCAAGGCCAAGGTCGCGCTCGAATATCTGAAGAACACCACGCCGAACGCTTTTGAAAGCGCTGTCGCCTAAGACCAGCGCTTCCCAAGCACTTTCGACACTTGATTTGGGGAACCCGCGCTGGCACGGCTGGCGCGGGTTTTCTTATGCCTGATGTAACCAAATTGGCGACACGCCCGATGATGGCGGGTTGCCCGACCGAGAGAGTTTCGCCGTGAACGCCACCGCTGGAAATCTTGAAGCCCTGGAAGCTTCACTTCTTGCCGATATCGCTTCGGCCGCCGACGAGCCTGCGATCGAGGCCGTGCGCGTCGCGGCACTCGGCAAGAAGGGGTCGATCTCCGAAATGCTGAAGACGCTCGGCGCCATGAGCGCCGAGGAGCGCCAGGTCAAGGGCCCGGCCATCAACGGCCTCAAGAACCGCGTCACCGAGGCGCTGACCGCCCGCAAGAGAGAACTGAGGGACGTCGCGATCACCGCGCGCCTCGTCGCCGAGAAGGTCGATGTCACGCTGCCGGTACGGCAGTCGCCGGCCGAG
>NZ_JAFKIC010000317.1 GCF_017306585.1 Mesorhizobium sp.
GACCGAGCGCACGCGGCGGTTGCCGAGATTGTCGATGTCGTCGATCTCGCCCTTGCCGTCGCGCAGCTCGACCAGCGTCTTGACCACGGCCAGGATGTCGTCCTTGCGCAGCACGCGCACGGTGTCCTCGGCCTTGAGCTCGAGGCGCATGTTCATCTTCACGCGGCCGACGGCCGACAGGTCGTAGCGCTCGCTGTCGAAGAACAGCGAGTTGAACATGGCTTCGGCGGTCTCGAGCGTCGGCGGCTCGCCCGGACGCATGACGCGGTAGATGTCGAACAGCGCGTCCTGGCGGCTCTCGTTTTTGTCGACGGCGAGCGTGTTTCTGATGTAGGCGCCGACATTGACATGGTCGATGTCGAGGATGTTGATCTCCTGCTCGCCGGTACCGAGCAGCACCTTGAGGGTCTTTTCGTCGATTTCGTCGCCGGCTTCGAGGAAAATCTCGCCGGTGGCGTAGTTGACGATGTCCTCGGCGAGATAGTTGCCGAGCAGGTCCTCGTCGGTAGCCTTGATCGCCTTGAGGCCCTTTTCACCGAGCTGACGCGCCTGGCGGGCGGTGATCTTCTTGCCCGCCTCGACGACGATCTCGCCGGTATCGGCGTCAACCAGGTCGCCGACGGCCTTGAGGCCGCGGAAACGCTCGACGTTGAACGGGATGCGCCAGTGGTCGCCGGCGCGCTTGTAGGTGATCTGGTTGTAGAAGGTCGACAGGATCTCTTCGCCGTCCATGCCGAGCGCCATCAGCAGCGACGTCACCGGAATCTTGCGGCGGCGGTCGATGCGGGCGTGCACGACGTCCTTGGAATCGAACTCGATGTCGAGCCACGAGCCGCGATAAGGGATGACGCGCGCGGCAAACAGAAGCTTGCCCGACGAGTGCGACTTGCCCTTGTCGTGGTCGAAGAAGACGCCCGGCGAACGGTGCATCTGGGAGACGATGACGCGCTCGGTGCCGTTGACGATGAAGGTGCCGTTCAAGGTCATGAGCGGCATGTCGCCCATATAGACGTCCTGCTCCTTGATGTCCTTGATCGACTTCGCGCCGGTATCCTCGTCGATATCGAACACGATGAGGCGCAGCGTCACCTTCAGCGGCGCGGCATAGGTCAGGTCGCGCTGACGGCATTCGTCGACGTCGAATTTCGGTCCTTCGAACTCGTACTTCACGAACTCCAGCATCGAGGAGCCGGAAAAATCGGAGATCGGGAAGACCGACTTGAA
>NZ_JAFKIC010000318.1 GCF_017306585.1 Mesorhizobium sp.
GGCGGCCGCGTGTCGCTTCCGGTCAGCGATGATAGAAATCCCGCCAAGCTCCGCCGGCCTTTTCCGCCGTCGCCGGAGCGATGAACCGCCTGGTGGCTTGCGGGTGGCGCTCCACCAAGGCGACGCATTGCAGCAGAGTACGAGCCATGCATAGGGTGGTCCAAGGACCTTTCGGCCCGAGTTCCTTCAATCGATGTCGCCATCCTGTTCATCAACGACGGTGCGACCGCGAGCCTTGATCAGGTAAATCACTACGCCCGCGCAGGCAGCCCCGGTGCTGTCTTATGACTTTGCGGAGAAGGGGTATGGCTGCGTAAGTTTGGTTATCGGCGGACCAGAGTGACATGGCAGAAGACACGAGCGAATCGGCAGAGAGCAGGCTGCGCGTGCGAGAAGCAGAACTCGCCCGTATTCAGCGGATAGGCCAGATCGGCGGCATGGAGGTCGATCTGCGGGGCAACAATTTCAAGAACGTGCGCTCACGAGAGTATCTGGCGGTGCATGGTTTGCCACCCGATGCGACCCACGAATCCCATGGAGCCTGGGTGGCGCGAATTCACCCAGAAGATCGTGACCGTGTGCTGAGCCACTTTCTTGCGACAGTAAACGGCCCGGAGACAGACTATGAGGTCGAATACCGGATCATTCGCCCGAGCGACGGACAGACACGCTGGATTCTCGCGAAAGCAGAAATAGTCCGGGACGAAGCGGGGGCTCCCCTGCGCCTAATCGGGGCTCACATCGACATCACCGTTCGGAGGCGGGCTGAAGAGCAGCGTGAGCTGGTCTCCCGCGAACTGTCGCACCGCATCGCTAACATCTTTACCGTCGTCAACAGCCTCGTTCGCATGGCAGCGAGATTCGAGCCTACAAACAAGGAGTTCGCGGAGAAGCTCGAAAGTCGGCTTCAATCACTGCATCGCGCTCATGCTTTCGTCTCGAGAAAAGAGGTTGGAGATGGCGGACTAAAGTCGCTCCTCGCGCGCCTGTTGGAACCATACCAGGGCGCATCGGGTCGACGCGTTTCGATCCAGGGGGAGGATGCCCTTGTTGGTTCTAATGCGGCGACGGCGTTGGCTCTGGTCTTTCATGCGCTTGCGACCAATGCTGTGAAGTACGGCGCCCTGTCCATCGATGAAGGATCTGTTTATGTCGTGGTGGCGGTAGCGGCGGGGCAGCTGCGCCTTCTATGGCGTGAAGAGGGAGGTCCTGCGATCGTCAAC
>NZ_JAFKIC010000237.1 GCF_017306585.1 Mesorhizobium sp.
AGCGCCATGCCGCCGACAAAGACACGGCGCACGCCGATCCTGTCACCAAGCGCGCCGCCGGCGAGCAGCAAAGAAGCGAAGGCCAGCGTGTAGGCGTCGACGACCCATTGCAGGCCGCCTATCCCCATCGAGAGCGCCGCGCCGATCCTGTTCAGCGCGACATTGACGATGGACACGTCCAGTTGCACCACCACGAAGCCAAGGCTCGTTGCGGCGACGGTGGCGGCATAGGCGGCGGGGCGGCTGGAAACCATGGTATCGGGCATGCCCATGGATAACGGTTTTCCCCTGACACCGTTGCGTCAGGAGACGCCGGCCCGCGACAATCAGAGCAATTCCAGCAAAAGAGCGAAGCGGCTTTGCGTGCGGAAATTGCGTCTGAACAAAGAACTAGGCCGCGACATCGATCACGGCAAATCAATTGATGCTGGCGGTCGCGGCGAGTTCGATGCGCTCACCCGACCCTGCATAGGGCACGCGATAGCCGTTCGCCGACAGCCAGGCGATCGCCGCCTTCGGCTCGTCGGTCTGTATGATGGTGGCGCCGCGATCGGCCCAGAAGCCCCAGGCCTCGCGCGGCAGGCTGGCCTGCACCGCCAGTTCGTCGCCACGTCCACCGGCAAGGAAACCACCCGGCTTGTTGACGATGGCGTAGGTGTCGGCCCAGATGTGCCAGTCTCCTCTCACTGCCTCGGCCCGCATGCGTGTGCTGAAAAGCGGCCCGCCGGTTTCGGTCAGCGTCTCGGCGCCCGCCCGCCAGTTTATGAGTTCGATCGCGCGCGTGGCAAACGCATGGTCGACCGCCGCGGCGAAACCGGCATCGTGCACGGCATCATCGGCGACGATCGGCATGAACTGGAAGCCGTCGCCGATCGCGGCCATGGCGGCTTTCACCGTGTCGATCCGGCTCTGATTCCAGAGGTTTTCCTTGACGATGACCTGGTCGGCCATGCCGAGATCGCGCGCCACCGCGATCATGCCGGCGAGATCGCCGACTTCGAGCTTGTTGTCGAGATTGATGAGGATCCTGTTTCGGGTCGCCAGCAGCATTTCGCGCAGCGTCGATACCGTCTCATTGGTCACGGTATGCGTGCCTTCGATGACCAGCCGGCAGGTACGGAGTTCGGCCAGCGTGTACTTGACCACCTCGCCCTTGCAGGTCGTGGTGCGGTCGAGCCAGCTGTCGTGCATGACGACGAATTCCCCGTCCTTCGAGCGCCTGATGTCGACCTCGACGATTTCGGCGCCGATCGCGATCGAGCCTTCGACGGCGGCGAGCGAATTTTCCGCATAAAGCGTCTTGCCGGCCTGCATGCTGCCGGCGCGATGGGCCGCCACCATGACATGGTCGCGCCACTGGTTGGCATGTTCGAAACGGTCGAGAATCTGCCGGGCGCGGCTCTCGCCCGCCAAGGCCTGGCCGGAGACCGCAAGTGCCGTGGAAAGCAAAAGGCTCAGCCAGAGGGTCCGCATCGAGAATCGCTCCTTGCCGGATCGAGCCGGGGATAGGCGAAGCCCGTGACGGCCACGTGAACGAAGCCGGCTAGCGGTTGGCCGGAGATGCGGATCAGATGCGCTTCGACAGCCGGCGAAACCAGGCCATTGCAGGCATTTCGACCAGGCGCCAGGTCATCCACGAAACGGCGATGGTGGCGGCGAGCATCAAGACGATCGCCGCGGTGCCTGCCCAACCGGCGCCGAAGCCCGTCGCGGGCTGGCCGCGCAGCACGAAGTCGCCGACAAGGCCGAGGCTCAGCTTGCGTTCGACAAGCCCCGCGACGTTGATGAGACGCGCCTGGACGAAGATGTGGACCATGTAGATCGAGTAGGACAGCGCGCCCAGCGTCAGCATGAACGGCGTCCTCAGCAAGGCGGAAATCCAGCCGCCTTCATGGGCGAACAGAAACAGCGCCAGCACGAAAACCAGCGGCGCCGCGATGCCGAGGTCGTTGTCGCCAGCCAGCGAGACGAACACGACGATGACGGCCACCATGACGATTTCGGCAATTGTCCAGTCCATCCGCGCGCCGTTCCTGACAAGCGCCTGTCGCGCCCCTGCAATGGAATCGTGCTGAAACCAGGCCAGCAGGGCGCCGAGAGAGAAGCCGTAGAGGCAGCGGATGAAGCCGAAATCGTAGGACACATCCATATGATGCGTGGAGAAGCCGAGCAGAAAGAGCGGCGCGGTGACGGCGGCGGCGACGAACCATACCCAGGCGCGCGCGCCGGCAACGAAGACCACGCCCGCGAACAGGAGATAGGCGAAGAACTCCGCCGAAATGCTCCAGCTTGGCGCATTCCAGGTCAGCTGCTGTTCGAAGCCCATGCCCTGCAGCAGAAGCAGATTGGCAAACAGGCTCTTGATGTCGAAACCTCCGGTGAAGGGAGCCGCGCCGGTGCCATGCAATTGCGGCAGCATCAGCCGCATCAGTTCGAACGCCGCGAAGGCCGCGAGCATGACCAGATGCAGGGGATAGATGCGGCCGAAACGGACGAGCGCGAAACGGGCAAGTTGTTCAGGCCGGTTCAAGCGGTCGGCGTAGCTGCTGGCGATGACGAAGCCGGAAAGGACAAAGAAGAAGTCGACGAAAAGATAGGACGAACCAATGAAGCGGCTCTGCGAGATCACAGAAGCGGTGGGGAAATGAAACAGCGCCACCAGAAGGGCGCAGATGCCGCGCCAGGAATCGAGAACCTGGAAGCGCTCGCCTGCTATCGTACCGGCATGGGTCGACACCATGGTATCGGACGGATTAAGAAACGCGGCCTGCGTCATGATGGTACAGATCCTGTCTTGCCGTGGCACCCGGGCGGCGCCGTTTCGTCTCCCCAAGCTGTGACTGGCATCTTCCATGCCGGTTCTGTAGTTGTTGCACCCCGATGAAAACGAGGACCAGTAATGGCGACCAAGAACATCGACCACGCCTTCACCGCCCGCTCCAAAACCGGGGGTGCCCTTGAGCCGACCTATTCCGGCGCGCTGTCGTTCATGCGGCGCAAATACACAAAGGACGTGAAGGGCGCGGACGCGGTCGTGTGGGGCATTCCTTTCGACGCCGCAGTCACCAATCGGCCAGGCGCGCGTTTCGGGCCGCAGGCGATCCGCCGCGCCTCGGCGATCCTCGATAACGACCCGCAATATCCGTTCTCGCGCGACCTGTTCGAGCATCTCGCTGTCGTCGACTATGGCGATTGCCTGCTCGATTCGGGCAATCACCAGAAGACGCCGGGCGCGATCGAACGCGAGGCGGCGAAAATCCTGAAGTCGGGGGCGTTCCTGCTGACGCTGGGTGGCGACCATTTCGTCACCTGGCCGCTGCTCAAGGCGCATGCCGCCATCCACGGCCCGCTGGCGCTTGTGCAATTCGACGCGCACCAGGACACATGGCCCGACGACGGCAAGCGCATCGACCATGGCTCCTTCGTCGGCCGTGCCGTCAACGAGGGCATTATCGATCCCGATCGCTCGATCCAGATCGGCATCCGCACCCACGCGCCAGACACGTTCGGCATCAAAATCCTCTATGGCCACGAAATCGAGGAGATGCGGGCATCCGACATCGCCTATGCCATCGTCGACCGCACCGGCGGCAAGAAGACCTATCTGACCTTCGACATCGACTGCCTCGACCCTGCCTATGCGCCGGGAACCGGCACGCCGGTGGCCGGCGGGCCTTCCTCGGCGAAGATCCTGTCGACGCTGCGCCAGCTCAACCAGGTCGATATTGTCGGCGCCGATGTTGTAGAGGTTGCACCGGCCTACGATCACGCCGATATAACGGCGATCGCCGGCTCGATGGTGGCCATGCAATATCTCGGCCTGCTGGCCGAGCGGAAGGCGCGACAGGAAGAGCTGAACAACGGCAGCCACAACGGTGCCGCGGTGAATCACGGTCACGGCATATAGTGTTGGAATTTCAGGGAATTTGATCAGGTCATGAAACCGAAAATCTTCATCGACGGCGAACACGGCACCACCGGTCTGCAGATCCGGGCGCTGCTTGCCGAACGCGGCGACCTGGAGATCATTTCCATCCCGACCGAGCGCCGCAAGGAGACGGCGGCGCGCGCCGAATTCCTCAATGCCGCCGACATCGCCATCCTGTGCTTGCCGGACGACGCGGCGAAGGAGAGCGTGTCGCTGATCGCCAACGACAGGACCAAGGTCATCGATGCCTCGACTGCCCATCGCGTCGCCGCCGGCTGGGAGTACGGCTTTGCCGAAATGGACAAGGAACAGGGCAAGAAGATCGCCTCGGCCAAGCGGATCGCCAATCCCGGCTGCTGGCCGCAAGGCCCGATCGCGACGCTGCGGCCGCTGGTCACATCGGGCCTGCTGCCCGCGGATTTCCCGATCGCCGTCAACGGCATAACAGGCTATTCGGGCGGCGGACGCCCGATGATCGAGGACTATGTCGCCAAGGGCGAGGATGCCTCCGAGTTCCTCCCCTATGGCCTGACGCTGCAGCACAAGCACGTTCCGGAACTCAAGGCCTATGCGAAGCTCTCGCACGATCCGATCATGCAGCCGGCGGTCGGCAATTTCGCCCAGGGCATGATCACCGTCGTGCCGCTGCAGCTCGGCGCGCTCGACCATGTGCCGACGGGGGCGCAGTTGCATGCGGCGATTGCCGACCATTTCGCCTCGATCAAGGGCGGCGTGGTCGAAGTGGCGCCTTATGCTCATCTGGAGCGGGTGCCGGAGATCGATCCGGAGGCCTATAACGGCACCAACCGCATGAAAGTCTATGTCTTCGCCAACGACAAAAGGGCACAGGCGCTGCTGCTGGCGGTATACGACAATCTCGGCAAGGGTGCCTCGGGAGCGGCCGTCCAGAACATGGACCTGATGCTCGGCCTTTGATGGACGCACCGGTATTTCCAGCGCGCTGGCGGGTCAGCGCGCCCGAACTCATTGCCGAGACGTTTTCGAGCCGTATCTGGAAAGTGCGCCGCGAAGACGGCTCTCTTGCCGTGGTCAAGGCGCTGAAGCTGTTCGACGATGTCGCCGACGAATTGCGCGGCGAGCACTATCTGGCCTGGCGGCAAGGCGAAGGCGCAGTGCGGCTGCTGGGGCGTGACGGCCACTCCATGCTGCTCGAATATGCCGGCGACCGGCTGCTGTCGCATGTCCTCGCGGAGGATGGCGACGATGCCGCCACCGCTATCGCCGCCGATGTCATGGCGAAACTGTTCTCGCCGTCGAAACACCCCTTCCCCGCCGACCTGCAGCCGCTGCGGGATCGCTACGTCAGCCTGTTCAAGAAGGCAGGAGCCGACCGCGACGCGGGCGGGACAAGCATCTATGTCGAGGCGGCCGAGGTTGCCGAAAGGTTGCTGGCCAACCCACAGGACATCAGGCCTCTGCATGGCGACCTGCACCACGAAAATATCCTGCTTGGGCCGCGCGGCTGGCTGGCGATCGATCCCAAGGGCGTTCTCGGCGATCCCGGTTTCGATGCCGCCAATATGTTCTACAACGCACCGGGCCATGACGAGATTTGCAGCAACCCGCGCCGTATCACAGACATGGCGGAGGTCTTTGCACGGACGCTGGGCCAGACCCCCGCAGCCATACTCGACCATGCTTTTGCCTGGGGATGTCTGTCATCCTCTTGGCATCACGAGGATGGCAACAAGCCGGACGAAACGCGCGAACTGTCGATCGCAGCAACAATCCGGGCGGTGCGCTCGAATTTCTGACCTCGATGAGCAGCGGCGGTAACCGCCTGTTCACCATGATCGGCTACTGACTGTGTCCTGGCTCCTACCCAAGGATTTGTCATGGTCAGCGCGATCTCGGGCTCCTCCTCCGCAATCCAGTATTCCTCGTCCAGTTCCTCGAGCAATGCGGCCCAGGAAGCCGCGCTCGAAAAGCAGATTCAGGACCTGCAAGATCAGGCCAAAGCGACCAAGGATCAGGTTCAGGCGGCGCAAATACAACAGGACATCGCCACCGCCCAGGCCAAGCTTGACGCGCTCAAGGCGGCCGACGCCGAAAAGGCAGCCAAGGCTGCTCAGGACCAGTCCACGCAATCGGCGGCCGCCTCGCGCCAGGCGGAATTCGATGGCCAGAAGACGACGACGCAGTCGAACGAATTCTGGATGTGACGGGACGCAATCAGCGTCCGACGGCAATCTCATTGGGCAAGGGATAGGCGCCCTTGGTGCCGCGCCAGTGCGCGGCGGCGAAGCCCAGCAGAATGAGTGCGAAACCTTGATGGGTCAGCGCCATGTGCAGCGGCACCTGCATCAGCAGCGTGCCGATGCCGATCGAGGCCTGCACGACCACAAACACGAACAGAAGCACGGCCCGGCGGGCATGGGTGGTGCCAGGCTGCCGCCGCAAGGTGGCGAGCATGTGCCAGAGCGCCAAAACGAACAAAGCGTAGGCGCCGACCCGGTGCACGAACTGCACGGTCTTCGGATTTTCGAAGAAGTTAAGCCAGGCCGGCTTGAGCAGGAGCAGGTCGGATGGGATCACCTGCCCGTCCATCAGCGGCCAGGTGTTGTAGGAAAGGCCGGCATGAAGGCCGGCGACCAGGCCGCCGAGATAGATCTGAATCAAAGCCAGAAGCACGATAAAGCCGGCCAGGCGCTGGGTGGAGCGGTCGGCGGAGGGCTCGGAATGTGGCGCCAGCCCACGCGCGACCACCATGGTGGCGGTGAAGATCAGCGCGGCGAGCGTCAGATGCGTCGCCAGCCGGTACTGGCTGACCGAGACGCGGTCGACAAGGCCCGAAGCCACCATCCACCAGCCGATGGCGCCTTGCAGCCCGCCGAGCGCCAATATGCCGACGAGCTTGAGCCCGAGGCCGCGTTCGATGCGGCGCGTCGCCCAGAAAAACAGCAGCGGCAAGGCGAAAACGACACCGACGCTGCGCGCCAGGATCCGATGCGCCCATTCCCACCAGAAGATCGACTTGAAATCGTCGACGCTCATGCCCTTGTTGATCTCGGTATATTGCGGGATCTGCTGGTAGCGCTGGAATTCTTCCTGCCATTCGGCGTCGTTGAGCGGCGGAATGACGCCGTGGATGGGCTGCCACTCAGTGATCGACAGGCCCGAGCCGGTGAGACGGGTGGAGCCGCCCACCAGGACCAGCCCGAACAGTACGAGAATGACAAGATAGAGCCAGGCGCGCACAAGGGCGCGGTTTTGAAGGTCACGGTCGCGGGCCTGATAAGGCGCGGCAGCTGATATGGCGGCCATCTGTCATTCCGGCATGTTTGAATTCGCGGATTGGTGGACCATCACATCCGTGCTGGCAAGTCCGGGCAGCGCGGCACGCCGTCGCGCCCGACATAGCGGGTTGCACGCGCCTCGCGTTCGGCCTAAGCGATGACGGTCAACGGGACCGTATCATGCCCATTCGCCTCAAGAAGCTGATCGGAATGTGCCTGCTGGTGGCGCTGGTCATCGTCTATGCGCTGGCGGCCTCGATCTTCGCGGTCGCCCGCCTGTCGGAATCCGGCGCCTGGGTGCATTTCCTGTTCTTCCTGTTCAGCGGCCTGCTCTGGGTGCTGCCGGCGATGGGCATCATCAAGTGGCTTATGCTGGAGCCGCGCTCCAAGGGCTGAAGCCTTCGCGTTCCGTCAGATGTAAACGCGAACGTGATTCATAAGTGACTGCGCATGAGACTACCTTGCCGCCTCATTGGCCGGCAGGGAGGGGTTGGCATGCCGAAGACCGTGTTTGCCGGGCTGATCCTTCTCATCGCGTCGCTCGTCACGTCGATCGCGGCGGCCGAAACCATCGACGTCTCGGATGCCCATGGCGGCAGCGTGGCCGCCTACAGCCAGCGCTGGAAGGCGCTCGCGGCACGCGGCGTCAATGTGCGCATCGTCGGCAAATGCCAGTCCGCCTGCACGGTTTTGCTCGGGTATGTCCCGCGCAGCCGCATCTGCGTGATGCCAGCGGCGAGTTTCGGTTTCCACCTTGCGCACCGCACCGACATGACCGGCGTGCTGTGGAACGCCTACGCCTCCGACATCAGGGGCTGGATCAACGCCCATGGCGGCCTGACGTCGGATCTCAAATGGATGAGCGCGCCGGACACCTACCGCTACTTCCACAAATGCTGACAAAATCACCGGCGCGGCGCGGAATGGCCGTCTGACATCGGCGGGAGGTGGCGCTCAGACCGTGACGACCATCTTGCCGGCATTGGCGAGCGGCGTCGTCACTCCGGAAAGCATGGTGCGGATGTGGGCCAGGCTCTGGTATCGGCCGTTGACCGAGATGCGGGGCAAGGCATGCAGGAAGCCGGCATGCCCGGCGCGCAGCACGCCGTGGCGGGTCGTCACGGCGGAGGTATAGCCGGCATCGCGGGCAAAACCGACTTCGCGGCAGCCAACCGCGCTGGCGTAACCATAGGGATAGGCGAAATGGCGCGGTTGAATGCCGAGCCTGGCCTGCAGCATGTCCTTCACGGCGTTCGTCTCGTGCCGGGCATCGGCCTCGGAAAGGCGTTTCAGATTGCTGTGGTTGATCGTATGGGCGCCAATCGTCACCAGCGGATGCGCGGCGATGGTGCGGATCTCATCCCAGTTCATCAGTGTGCGCAAACGTGGCGCGTCCGCATCGACACCGTTCGACCGGGCCAGATCGCGCAGCACCGTCCGCAGGTCCTCCTCGCGAACCTCGGTGGTCAGCCAGGCATGCAGCCGGGCGATAGCCTGGTGCTTCCTGGCCTGGGTGGTGCAATCAATCAGCGTGGGACCTGCCGATGTCGTCAGGGTCAGATGATCGCGTGCATTGACGATGTCCTCGACCACGTCCCACCACAGGTCGGCGGTGCCGTCGATCAGCCCCGGCGCGACATAGATGGCGATTGGCACGCCATGCCTTTCCAGCACCGGCAGGGCCTCGGTCAGATTGTCGCGATAGGCGTCGTCGGCCGTGATTGTGGCGAACCGGCCGCCGCTGCCCCCTGCCTTGATACGCTCGACGGCCTCATCCATCGAGACGAAGGCATAGCCGCCGGCCTTCATGTCGGCGATCATGGCATCGAGGAAGCCGGGCGCGATGTTGAGGTGGCGGTTGACGCTGTCGGGTTTCTCTGGCGTGGCGGTCACGCGGTGCAGCATCAGGATGGCGCCGATGCCGCCGACAAACGGCCTGGCCAGCGGTGCGAGGCCGGTGTAGCGGGCGACGTTGAGCGCCAGTTTCCGGATTGCCTCCCCACCGTCGATCATTCATTCACCTTTTGCGCCTAGGCTTATCCAAGCACGGAATACGCCTGAGCGAACCCCCAAATCGGGACCAATACGCCCTAAGGATTGAGGTATGGTTGACGCAGCCGCGTCATTTGACGGCAATCGGCCGGCGACGACCGAAGCCGCGCCACGCGCCCAGCCGAAGGATGCAGCCGAACTGTCGGTTTCCTTAGCCGCCGAAGAAGGGCTCGCCGCCTATGTGGGGTTTTGCGGCACGGCGCTTCACGCGCCGGCGCAGGGTGCGATCTGGGTCCAGAACTGGACGTCGAACATCAAGCCCGACCTGCTCATTGCGACGCTGACCATGGCAGACAGACCGGTTTTCGCGCTGGCTCTGGAGATCGCCCGGCGCGGCCCGTTCCGCATAGCGCGCTTCATGGGCGACCGCCATGCTAACGGCAATTTCGCCGCCATTGACCAGAGATGGCTGGCCAGGGTGGATAACAGGACCATCCGGCGGATGCTCGCGGCCGTCGCCAAGGCTCGCCCGGATATCGACCTCGTCGCCCTCGAGAGGCTGCTGCCCAGTCTCGACGGCGCCGCGAACCCGCTGGCTTCACTTGATCATTTTCCCAGTCCCAATCTTTCGCTGGCCGTGGACCTGAGCGGTGGTTTCGAGGCGTTGCTGCTGCGCGCCAGCGGCAAGCGCAAACGCAAGAAACATCGCTCGCAAACGCGCAAGTTCGAGGCCGTCGGCAGCCACCGGCGCATCGAGGCGCGCAATGCCGACGAGGTGAACCGGCTGCTCGATGCCTTCTTCGAGATGAAGGAACTGCGTTTTCGCAAGATGGGCATTGCCAATGTCTTCGGCGACGATCGGACGCGTGCCTTTTTCCGGGCCCTGTTCACGCGGGCCCTTGCAGAGGACAAGCCCCCCTTTCTGCTCCACGGGCTTGAGGTTGCGGGCAAACTGCGCGCCGTCACCGGGTCCAGCCGCACAGGCAAACGCCTTATCTGCGAGTTCGGGGCCATCGCCGAAGACGACCTTGCCCACACGAGCCCAGGCGACTTCCTGTTCTTCGACAACATCCGCGAAGCCTGCGAAACCGGCTATGAAGTCTATGATTTCTCTGTCGGCGACGAAGCCTACAAGCGGCTGTGGTGCGATATCGAAACACAGCATTTCGACGTGCTGGTTCCTCTCACCCTGAAAGGCAGGGCGCTGGCGCTGGCGCTCCGCCAGGGCGTGCGGCTGAAGGCCTTCATCAAGAACAATCCGACGATCTGGAAGCTGACCAAGCTTTTGCGTCGCAAGGCCGTCCGGCAAGCAGCGCCCGCCGCAGGCGAAGATGAAAGTTAGAGCATTTCTGGCGAAAAAGGATCGCCCGGCATTGCTCTATCTCTTTGTTTGGACGCAATTTCCGGACGCAAAACCGCTTCGCACTTTTGCTGGAATTGCTTTAGCCCTGTCGGGCGTCGGAACCGTCGCAATGGACAGGACACCATGAAACCAAGCATCCGCACGCTTTCGCTCCAGGAGCTTTCCATTCTCATCGACTGGGCGGCGGCCGAGGGCTGGAACCCCGGCCTTGACGATGCGGCGATGTTTCAGGCCGCCGATCCGGAAGGCTTCATCGGCGCCTTTGTCGGCGGCGAGATGGTCGCCGCGATCTCGGCGGTCGCCTACGGGCGCGATTTCGGCTTCATCGGCCTCTACATCTGCCACCCTGACATGCGCGGCAGAGGTTACGGCAAGGCAGTCTGGAACGCCGGGATGGCAAGGCTCGCCGGTCGTACCATCGGGCTCGACGGCGTCGAAGAGCAACGGGCCAATTACCAACGCAAAGGATTCGAGCCAGTCTACGAGACCATCCGGTACAGCGGCCGGCTGGCAAATCGGTCCGCCGGCGGTGGGAGTGTTCCCACGACGACCGCACGACTGACGTCGGACATAGGCATCCCTGACATCGTCGCCTATGACACCTTGTGCTTCCCCGCGCCCAGGACTTCCTTCCTGCGGCGATGGCTGCAACCGCCCCACCGGGCGCTGGCGGCGGTCACATCACGGAAGATGGCAGGCTATGCGGTGGCGCGATCCTGCCGCGACGGCTTCAAGATCGGCCCGCTGTTCGCCGATGACGCGCAAATGGCTCTCGAATTGCTCGGGGATCTGGCGATTGCGTGCCAGGGCGGCGACTTGAACATAGACGTCCCGGCCACAGGCGCGGATTTCATCGCCGCACTCGAGGCGGCCGGCTTCTCGCCGACCTTCAGCACGACCCGCATGTATCAAGGCCCGCCGCCGCAGCTCGATGCCAACAGGATATTCGGCGTCACGACCCTGGAGTTGGGTTAAGCCAGACGAACCGGAGGAAGACGGCTCCTTCAGGCCGCGGAACGCCGTCCCGGCACCGGAGTGCCCGGCGGTTCGTGGCCGAGTGGTGTCACCAGCGTCAGGTCCGGATAGCCGCTCTCGATCAGCTTGACGGCGGCCTGTGTAACCTCGTCGTCCGGTTCGAGCATGGACAGGAAGACCTCCGTGGTCTCACCGCCCAGACGGCTGATGCCTTGCGCGTCGGCCGGTCCGCATTCCACCACCACCAGATCATAGGCTGTCGTCAGCGACTGCATGATGATCGGCAGGCGGTCGGCCGCGCGCATGGCCAGCACCGGATCGGCGGTGCCGACTGGGATGACATGGCAGTCGGAATAGAGGTCGGCGTGGATGACATCGCTGAACTGAGACTGCGAGGCGAGCAGATTGGTGATACCGGGGAAGAGCCCGCTGTCCAGCATCGGACGCGAGGCTGCGCCCGAGGCCGTCAGGTCGAGCAGCAGGACACGCAGGCCGGCGTCGGAAACCTCGCGCGCCACCAGGACGGCGGACGCCGCCGCCTCATCGCCTTCGGGTGACACGAATATGGCCCGCGCCGCACCGCTGGCAATCAGCTTCTCGGCTGCCTTCTCGATGTCGATCTCTCCGAGCACAGAGCGTGGCCGAGGCACCGCGACCGGTTCCGGCTCGGACGCGTATTCGGGCATGGCGGCGGGTTCAGCCTGCTCGGTCGGTTCCACTTCGGCTTCGGCGGACGGTAGCGGCTGCGGATCGGTAGCCGTGTCGGGCCACGGCGCCTCTGCGTCGCGATTGGCGAACGCACTGGCCACAGCCGGTTCCGGGCGGATGAGCGGCTCCTCATATGCTGCCGGCGGCATCGGCACTTCGTCAATCGGCTCCAGACGGACCCGCCTTGCCGGGCGCATGGCGCGGCCCGAGAAAAGCTCCCGCAACAGCGTGAAAACAGCGGCCAGCAGAAGAGAAGCAGCGGCGGCCGCGCCGACAATCGGTCCGATCTTGGGGAAATAGGGCTCGGAAGGCACCGAAGCCGCCGAGACGACACGGGCGTCGACCGGCACGTAATTGCGGTCCTGACGCGAGGCGGCCTCGCGGTAGTTGGTCAGATAAAGTTCCAACTGCTGGCGCTTGGCGGCGGCATCGCGCTGCAGCGCATCGAGATCGACCTGCTGCTCGCCGGCCTGGGCCGAAGCCGCCTTCAGTGTGTTGACGTCGGCGACGAGCTGGCTTTCGCGCGCCTTGGCGGCGTCGGCCTGCATGACCAGGCCCCTCATGATCTTCTGGGCCTCGCTGCGTATCTGCGCATCGAGATCGGCCAGCTGCGATTTGGCGGCGCGGATGCGCGGATGGTTGTCGAGCAGCGTCGTCGACATGTCGGCGATGTTGGCGCGCAGTTCGACCTGCCGCTCGCGCAGACGCTGGATCAGGTCGGACGAGAGCACTTCCGGCAATGAGTCCAGCGAACCGCCGTTCTGCAGCGCCTTGCGCACATTGTCGGCGGTGCCTTCGGCCGCGGCGCGGTTGGCCCGCACCCGCGACAGTTCGGTCGTGAGTTCTGCCAGTTGCTGGGTGGCCAGCACGGAATTGTTGCCGCCGATCAAGAGATCGGACTGGGCGCGATATGCGGCGACCTTGGCCTCGGCGTCCTTGACCTGCTTCGACAGGTCGGCGATTTCGGGCGCCAGGAAGTCAGCGGCGGCGGAGTTGGATTCGCGCTTGGCGGCGCCCTGCCCGGCAATATAGGCGGCGGCGATGGCATCCGGAACGGAGGCCGCCAGCTTGGGATCCTCGGACGAAAACTCGATCGCGATGATGCGCGTCTTCTCAACGCCATAGACATTGAGTTTCTCGCGCATCTTCTTCAGGACGCGTTCGTCGGCAGGCACATCCATCGGATCGGTTTTCAATCCGAGCAGGATGAGCACACGGCTCATGGCCGACATGTTGATCGTCTCGTCGAATTCGTGCAGCCGTGACAGGCCGAGCTTCTGGGCCACCTGCTTCAGGATCTCATTGGACGAGATTATCTGGACCTGGGTGGCGACGCCCTGTTCGTCGAGGATCGGCTTGTCGCCATCATTGTTGCTGCCGGCCGGTCGGGTGTAAACGGATTCGCGCGGAACAATCTCGACCTGCGTCTGGGCCTTGTAGTGCTTGGTGGCCAGCGAAGCGAGCGCGAAGGCCAGTCCGGTCACGACCAGAACGGCGAGCAGAATCCGCAGCCAGTTCCTCGCCAGACTGGCGAAGAGCTGACCGAGATCAACGTCGACATCTGCGGCCGCGGATTGAACGGACATGCATCCCTGCTCCGAAACTGAGTCAGCATGCACCGTAAACAACTATGGTAACTCAGCCGTTAAGATCGCGGTAAGATTGCGTTAGGATTTACTGCCGGCCGCCAAGAAAAAACGACAAAAACCGCAAAACCCCTGCCGGCATGAATGGTCACGGCCATCTCCTTTACCGGCCATTAACCCTAACAGGATGATAACGGACCCGATCTCAGATGTTTGCTGCGGCGCTCGCAGCGGCCAGTCGAAGGTACGTGTCCGGTCATGAAAAGCACTGCATCCCTCTTTCGCGCACTGCTTGCCGTATCGATGCTCGCCGGCTGCTCCAGCTACCGGCCGACGCCGGCGGCCTTTCACGAAGTCCTCGACCAGCCCTATCGCCTCGGCGCGGGCGACCGCGTTCGCGTCACCGTGTTCGAGCAGGACGGCCTGACCAACACCTATAGTGTCGACCAGTCCGGCTACATCTCCTTCCCGCTCGTCGGCGCCATCCCGGCTCGCGGGCACACCGCCCAGCAGATGGAAAAAGAGATCGCCGACAAATTACGGCAAGGCTATCTGCGCGACCCCGACGTCTCGGTGGAGATAGATCGCTACCGTCCGATCTTCGTCATGGGCGAAGTGGGCGCGGCCGGCCAGTATTCCTATGTGCCGGGTCTTACCGTGCAGAAAGCGATCGCCATTGCCGGCGGCTTCACGCCGCGCGCCAACCAGGAAAGCGTCGACATCACCCGCGACATCAACGGCAAGGTGCTGACCGGCCGCGTGGTCACATCCGACCCGCTCTTGCCCGGAGATACAGTCTACGTCCGCGAACGCCTGTTCTGACAGACGCGACGTGGCGGACAAGCTCAGGATCGTCCATTGCTTTCGCTCACCCGTTGGAGGCGTTTTCCGGCATGTGCGTGACCTGGCGGACGCGCAGGCCGCTGCCGGCCACATGGTCGGCATCGTCTGCGATTCGACCACAGGCGGCGAGTTCGAGGAACGCCTGTTCGAACAGATGAAGGATACTCTGGCGCTTGGCGTCCATCGCACGCCCATGCAGCGTCATGTCGGGCCGGGCGACCTCGCTTCGGCCCGGCGCACCTACAGGATCATCAAGGAATTGCGGCCGGACGTGCTGCACGGGCACGGCGCCAAGGGTGGCGCCTATGCCCGTCTGTTCGGCTCATTGTTGCGGGTATCAAGGTCTCGCGTAGCCCGCCTTTATTCGCCGCATGGCGGTTCTCTTCACTATGACGAGAGCACCGCGACAGGGAAGCTGTTCTTCGCGCTCGAACGATTCATGGCGCGCTTCACGGATTGCCTGCTGTTCGTCTCCGACTACGAGCGGCGCACCTATCGCCGGAAGGTAGGCGAGCCGCCGGTCCCTAACGCGCTTGTCTACAACGGACTTCGCGCCTCGGAATTCGGACCGGTGATCGCCCGGCCCGGCGCGGCCGATCTGCTCTACATCGGCATGATGCGGGACCTGAAAGGACCGGACATATTCATCGACGCCCTGGCCGCCGCCGGTCCCCGGCTCGGTCGCGTGCCGAGCGCGGTGATGGTGGGCGACGGCGACGACCTGCCGCGCTACCACGCTCAGGTGAAACGGCTCGGGCTTGAAGCCAGCGTCCAATTCCTGAGGCCAATGCCCGCCCGTGAAGCCTTCACGCTGGCCGCGCTCGTCGTCGTTCCCTCACGCGCCGAGGCCATGCCCTATATCGTTCTGGAGGCGCTCGCGGCGGCAAAGCCGATGATCGCGACCGCTGTCGGCGGCATACCGGAGATTTTCGGGCCTGGCTCCCCTGCCCTGATCCGACCCGACGCTGTCGAACTCGCCGGCAAGATGAGCGAGGCGCTGGCCGATCTTGTTGCCTACAGCAGATTGATGCCCGATGGCGCGGACCTGAGGGCACGCTTCGGCGCCGATGTCATGGCCGCCGAAATCGAAAAGGCCTATTTCGCCGCGCTGAACGCCTAGGACCAATCGACATTCAGGATTCAAAAGTAGTGTGAAGCGTGATTCATAGGCTTCCAGATTCGATCTGGAGGAAGATGGGCGTCTCGCTACGAACTGAGCCCTGCACAATGGCGACGTATTGAAAGCTTGCTGCCGGGAAAGGCAGGCGATCCGGGCCGCAGTGGCCAGGACAATCGGTTGTTCGTGAATGGCGTCCTGTGGGTTTTGCGCTCGGGCGCGCATTGGCACGACATTCCCGAGCGTTACGGCAAGTGGAAGACGCTGCATCAGCGGTTCAGGCGTTGGTCCAAGGCCGGCGTTTGGGAGCGTGTCTTTGCCGACCTGATCGATGATCCCGACAACGACTATGTGATGCTCGACAGCACGTTGGTGCGCGCCCACCAGCAGGCTGCGACCGGAAAAGGGGGGACCAGAACCAGGCTTTGGGGCGTTCCCGAGGTGGATTGACCACCAAGATCCACATGGCTGTCGATGGCCGCGGCCGCCCGTTGCGGCTGATCCTGACGCCCGGTCAGCGTGGCGATGTCACCCAGGCGCCTGCCTTACTCGAAGGGCTCAAGGCCAGACGCGTTCTTGCTGACAAGGCCTATGACAGCAACGCCCTACGCACCATCGTCGCCGATATGGGAGCGGAAGCCGTCATCCCCTGCAATCCGACCCGCAAAGCCCTGATCCCCTACGACTTCGAAGCCTACAAGGCCCGCAATCTCATCGAACGCTGCTTCAACAAGCTCAAGCACTTCAGACGCATCGCCACTCGATACGATCGGCGCGCCATACACTTCCTCAGCTTCGTCCAAATCGCTTGTGCAATGATATGGATGCGGTGAATGTCGATTCAGCCTAGAGCAGTTCACCGTTTCACGGAAACGGCACCCCACTCTAACTCTTTGTTTTTAAGCAATCCGGACGGAAATTGCCGCGCGCTCCTTCATTCAAGCGTGTGCCCGGAATTCCATTGGCGGATCGACCGATCCGCCAACTCTCGATCGGTTCAATTCTTCCGTGAGGAAAAACAAGACGCCTCGCCGACGCGATCATAGACGCTCCAGTCGACTGATTTCGGCCCGACGTGGAAAACGGCGGTCGCCAGCGTTTCGGCCGAATGCACCGGCAGGTCAGGGTCGCTCTTGTCCCACAATACCTCCAGAGGATCGACCTTGGCGGCACCGTCCACAAGCTCGCTTGCCCGTTTAAGCCTGGCAAGCGAGGAATCCGTGATCTCCTGCTGCTCGCCCGCCGTGGCTGGATGGATGAGATGATTCGAATGGCACTGCGGGGTGTCGATCTTTCGCACCGAACAGTTCAGATGGGTGAACTCGACACCGAATATCCTGTCGTCGCCTGCCTGCGCCAGCGTAACGTGATAGGCCCCAGAGCGTGGCGAGCTCTGGAGCAGTTGCACGGCATCGTCGAGTGTATCGCAGTCGAGCAGTGCCCGGCCGAGCAAGGTGCGCGGCAAGCCGACGCCGCTGACGAGCGCGCCGATGTGGTTGATCGTGGCGACGAGGCCGGCCTCGCTTACGGCGAAGGCATGGCCGGGAATTGTTCCGGGATAGATGAAGGACGTGAAGGCCTTGCTGCCGGCGGGCCGCACACGCGCCATGGCGCAGCGGCTGAGCTGAGCAGCACTACCATCTTCATTATGCGCCACCACCGGCTCATTGCCTGGGATCTGGACGGTCGTGCAGCCCTCGGGCGGCATCTCCCAGACGTCACCGCGAAAGTGCCACAAGACGATGTCGTCGAACGGCAGGCCGAGGCCTTCGGCCATGCCGCGCATTTCCTCCCAATAGGCGGGGAATCGTTCACGGACTATGCGGCGCATGACCTCGACGCGCGAATCATCGCGATAAGTCATCACCTGACCCCAGACCTTGCTGGGCACCGTATAGCTATGGACGAGGTCCGCGGCGAAGCGGCCAAGCTGCAGGCCGACTTCGTAGTGGGTGCCGCTGACCTCGATGGTAGCGAGGCGGTCGTTCTCATGCGTAGACATGCGTATGCATTCCTCCAATAAGGGGTTCTCATCGGAAACCGTTCCGATTGTCGCGGAGCCGGCATCGCGCGGCGATGCGGCTTATGGGTGGCCGTTCAGTCTTCGACGAAGGTGTCGAAGGCCCGGTAGAAAGCTTCGTTTCGTTTCATCGTGTCGTAGACGTCGTCACCGATCTTGCTGACGATGACGGTGATCAGCGCCTGCACCACGGCGAGTGTCGAGACCACGGAAGACAGGACCGACGAATGGCTGGCGGTCAGCACCAGCCTGACGTCCGAGATGGCGACGGTCGGCGCGAGCGAACTGTCGACGATCGAAATGACCTTGGAGCCGGCGCTTCTGGCGTATCGGGCGATCTTGAGGGCGTCGCGCGAATAGCTGCGATGCGACAGCACGACAACGACGTCCTGCGGCCCCGCGTCACGCACCTCGTCGCCGAGCGCGCCGCCG
The DNA here is from genome assembly GCF_017306585.1 of Mesorhizobium sp. Taxonomy (GTDB): domain Bacteria; phylum Pseudomonadota; class Alphaproteobacteria; order Rhizobiales; family Rhizobiaceae; genus Mesorhizobium. The sequence goes on from NZ_JAFKIC010000237.1 coordinate 18,222, forward strand.
CGCCCGTCGATCAACACGCTGCTGGCGGAGACCATCCTGCAATTGTAGTCCAGGAAAAACGCCGCCGAATACAGGCTGCGGAACCCGACGATGAAGACGCGCCTGGCCGCAAGGATCATGTCGGCCGCGACAACGAGATCCTCTATGTTGATCTGGCTTGCCGTCGACTGGAGGTCCGACATGTCGCGGGCGAAAACTTCGGCGACAGATCCGCTCATCTGGCCGAGCTTGCCCTTGGTGCGCAGCCCTTCGACCCGGCCGCGCATCGTGGTGCCGTCGCCGCCGAGCCAGGCCCGGAACGGATCCCTGAATTCGTTGTAGCGCTCGAATCCAAGTTCCCGCACCAGCCGCATCAGGCTTGAAGGATGCACGTTGGCCAGATCCGAGACCTGACGCAACGAATGCATCGCGATCTTCTCCGGGTTCTCGCGCACATAGCGCGCTGCAACGCGCAGCTGCTTCGGATAAGTCTCGAAAGTATCGTCGATCCTGCTGTTGATCTCGTCCAGGTTCATCGTCCGCTCATTCCGCTTGCATGCGCCGCGGGCACCCTACCAACAGGGCAGCCCGATAGGCTAGTTCGCCGCCGACGCGCCAATTTCAGGCCTCCTTCGCCAGCGCGAGATCGAGCGCGCGGCCGAGCTTGTCCACCATCTCCTCGACATGGCGCGGCTCCACGATGTAGGGCGGCATCAGCAGGACATGGTCACCCACCTGGCTCTCGGTCGAGGAGCCCATGGCATAACATATCAGTCCGAGGTCGAGTGCGTGTTGGGTCAGACTGGCGTCGATCTGAAGCGAGGGATCGAAATTCCGCTTGGTCGACCGGTCGGCGACGATCTCGATGGCACGCATCAGCCCCCTGCCCCTGATATCGCCGACATGGGGATGGTCGGCAAATCGTTCGTGCAGCATCTGGTCGAGCAGC
>NZ_JAFKIC010000319.1 GCF_017306585.1 Mesorhizobium sp.
GGCGAAAGCGGCTATACCGTCGTCGGAACCCCAACTTCCGCCAACCCAAGAAGGAAAATGAGATGAGTTCAGATAAAGTGGCTGTCATCGTGGCCGGCGGCAGCGGCATGGGGGCGGCGGCGGCCAGGCGGCTGGCGGCGGACGGGTTCAAGGTCGCCATCCTGTCCTCGTCGGGCAAGGGCGAGGCGCTGGCCAAGGAATTGGGCGGTATCGGCGTCACCGGCTCCAACCAGTCGAATGACGACCTGCAGCGGCTCGCCGATGCGGCACTCAAGGCGTGGGGCAGGATCGACGTGCTGGTCAACAGCGGCGGCCATGGCCCGCGCGCGCCGATCCTGGAGATCACCGACGAGCAGTGGCACACCGGCATGGATGTCTATCTGATGAACGTCGTGCGCCCGGTGCGCATCGTGGCGCCGCAGATGGTCAAGCAGAAGGGCGGCGCCATCATCAACATCTCGACGGCCTGGGTGGCCGAGCCGAACGCGATGTTCCCGACCTCGGCGGTGTTCCGCGCAGGCCTCGCCGCCTACACCAAGATTTTTTCAAACACCTACGCGGCCGACAATGTGCGCATGAACAACGTGCTGCCCGGCTGGATCGACAGCCTGCCCGCCACCGAGGAGCGCCGCGACAACGTGCCGATGCAGCGCTACGGCACATCGGAAGAGATTGCCGCGACGGTCGCATTCCTGGCTTCCGAAGGGGCGGGCTATATTACGGGGCAGAATATCCGCGTGGATGGAGGGGTGATCCGGGCGCTGTGAGGCACGGCGCGACTTCCCTTCTCCCCTTGTGGGAGAAGGTGGATCGGCGCGTAGCGCCGAGACGGATGAGGGGTGTTCCAGCGGAGTGAGGCGTTGGTGTTTTCTGGAACACCCCTCATCCGACCTCGCTTCGCGAGGCCACCTTCTCCCACAAGGGGAGAAGGGAAAGCGCGCCTCACCGCTGATCCGCATCCGTCAGCGTCTGCAGGAACGCCACGATGTCGTCGATCTCGGCGTCGTTCAGCGCCGGCTTGCCGCCCGGCTTCTTGCCTTCGAACGGCGGATCCTGATTCAAGTTCGGCCAGTAAGCCTTTGGCAGATCGTCGAATTTGTCGATCGTGCCGTCGGCATTGCGGGGATACCAGCGGCCCGAATCGGTGTCGCGGCTGGCGTAGAAGGCGACCGCGTCGCGCAGCGTGTGGAACTCGCCATTGTGGAAGAAGCTCTTGCGCAGC
>NZ_JAFKIC010000238.1 GCF_017306585.1 Mesorhizobium sp.
CGATGGAACGATGTCAAACTGGGGGGCACATACGTCAGCCCTGGCTACGCTATCCACAGAGATCAAGTGCAATGCGGCCGATATCGCACTCGGGTTCTTGCTCCGTTCGCCCTTAGCGTACGATTTTGAGCAGTTCTTGTTCCGACCCCTTCCGGCCTGGGCGCTCGCCAACGCCGGCGCGCAGAGCGAGGCCGACGCCGCTTTCCAGGCCGGAGCTGCTTTGGGCGCGCTTGACACGCTTGCCCGCGCACAGCCTGCCTGGGCTGGCGCGTGGCGGCAGCGGCTGGCGCTGAAATGCGCCGCCGCCAGCATGCGGCTGGCCGGCCGCGCCGAGGACGAAGCCGCCTTGCGCGACGCCTGGCAACTTTGCCCGGCCGGCGCCGAGCCCGGTCCCGCCGGCGCAATTTTTGGCGCTTGGCGCCAGCTGGCGCTGCAGCCGCCGGCGGTCAGCGCCGATCGGCTGGCAAAAGTGGTCGAGATGCTCGGGCTCGCCTGGGATGATGAGGCGCTCGCCGACCTCTCCACGAAGATCGAGGACGTGGCGGGCTCGCAGCGGCCAGCGCCGTTCGCCGCGGCGGCAATCGCCGCCCGCGTCGTCGCCATGCGCCCCGATGCCGAGCTGTTGGCCTGGTGGCTCGCCGACCTGGTGCTGGCGCAAAACCTGCGCTGGCCGCGGCCGCTGCCGCTGTTGATGGCGCAGGTTTTTGGCCCGGCCTTCCGCACAGAGGGCGGCGGCCAGCGCATCCGACCCGGCGGAAAAGGTTTCGAGCGCGCGGTCTGCGTCGCCCTGGTTCATGCAGCGACTGAGGCCTGCCGGCTGGCCAGCGAGCTGGCGCGCCGTGCCGAAAGGCTCATGGCGGTGACGCCGAAACTGCGCGCCAAGGGCGCCGACGACGTGATTTTTTTGCTCCTGAATGAAGATGCCGTCTCCGGATCGCTCGTGACAAAGAACCTGTCGCGCTTCGCGGCGCGGCGCCTGTTCGAGCGGCTGCAACAACTCGAGGCCGTGCGCGAGCTGTCGGGCCGCGCCAGCTTCCGGCTTTTTGGGCTGTAGCGATGAGCCAGGCCTCCGTCCGTCGCAAGCCGAACGAACAGCCGGCGCTGGTCGACACCGAGCTCGAGCACCTGCCGCCGGAACTGCGCTGGCGCGAATGGATGGGCCGGGTGGAAGCGGTGATCTTTGCGGCAAATGAACCGGTGCCGCGCGAGGTGCTGGCGCGCGTCGTCGGCAAGAGCTGCAATCTCGACCTGGTCATTGACGACATCCGCGCCGAGCTCGCCGGCCGCCCCTATGAGCTGGTCGCGGTCGCCGGCGGCTGGCAGCACCGGACCAAGAAGGTTTTTGGCGATGCTATCCACGCCGCCTTCGGCAGTGCATTTGGCACGGCCGCGGGGCAGGGGACAAAAGAACTGTCGCAGTCGGAGGCGCTCGTCCTGATGTGCATTGCCTATTTCCAGCCGATCACCCGGGGCGAGCTGTCGTCCTTCTTCGGCAAGGAGGTGTCGCGCGACCTGATCGGCGTGCTGCGGGGGCAGGAGCTGATTGCCTCGGGGCCGCGCTCGCCGCAGCCGGGCGCGCCCTACACCTATGTGACGACGAAAAATTTCCTGTCGCAGTTCGGGCTCGACACGCTGCGTCAGCTGCCGGATTTCGAGGCGCTGGAGGACGCAGGGCTGCTATCGAAGGAAAAGCTGTTGGCCGGCGGGATGCCGCAGTTTTTCTCTGATCAGCAGGACGCCGACGTCGAAATTGCCGATTAGCTTAGTCCGGGCTGTCATTATCCTGACAAAGCACATGGTCCACCGGCCAAGCGCGGTCGACGTCTACCGATGACCGGATGTACCGATGCATCACGAGAAGCCTCTTGAGATGTGCGGGTCTTCCAGAGCCCAATCGTCGGCCCTCCTCGCGGGGGCTTGACCTCTAACGCTACAGGAACTGCTCACCGGTTGATCGGACTACATCTCGATCCAAAGGTGATCGATCAGTATGGGTTCAAGGCCAGCGACTCTTTCATGCATCGACTGGAGCGAGGCAACCCGTGCTCCACTATCGTGCGATGCCAACCCCAATTTGTCACTGAGGGACCAGCCTTGAACGGCAGCGGTGACCAACCCGTTGATCCACGCGTCGAGCTCTGAGCGCCAGTGAGAAATGTCTTGATGCTGGACGTAGCCAATCATAGCGGCGCGGCTGAGCGGATCGCCGGTGGAGCGCCGACTGATCGCGTCCTTTCCGAAGCGCGGGCGGCCGTCCTTGCAGCTGGCTACAGGGAGGTCGAATATTTGGAACTGCGGGCGGAAGACGATCTGGAGCCACTGCAGCTTTTCGACAGGCCCGCGCGACTTCTCACGGCGGCTTGGCTCGGTCAGACGCGGCTGATCGACAATGTCACGGTTCTGTCGCGGTAAGCGACTGCCGAGGTATTCAGCGCGGCCGCCGCCTGAGTCGAGGTTGCCGAAGCTCAGGCGGCGCCCTCCAGTCGAGAAACTGCGGTGGCGACGTGGTAGGCGGCGAGCGCGGCGTCGGGTTCGTATAATCAAATGGAAAGCGACCGGTGCGTCACCTCACCGCGTCTTCTGCTCTTCGATGATCAGGGCGGCCAGGCGGAAGAAAGCATGCGCCATTTTTGTCCACGGAAGTAGGATGAAGAAGGCGAAGACGGATCCCAGATGGAGCACCAGTAACGGTGAGACAGCAGCGGTTCCGGATGCGGCGTAGAGGACGAGACCCGTCATCGCGATCAGGAACAGGAGGATGACGAAGGCCATTTCGCCGCCCCATACGCGCTTGGGTCCCAGCTCCGGATCGGATCTCAGCTTCAAGAGCGCAAGCGCCACCGTTCCCAGCGTCAGGAGGATGCCGCCGGAGACGCCAAGCAGCTTGGGCGGACTCCAGATCGGATAGGGTGCCGGAACGTCCAGTATGTAATGCATCAGCGTGGCAACTGACGTCGCGGCAAAGCAAAGGAGAAAGCCGTACATAGTCGCCTGGTGGGCGTGGCGGCGCGCGTTTGTGTAGCGGTCTTCCTTCTCGAAGTTGCACCCCTGGCCCTGACCCCCGGCGAGGTTCTTCAGCTTCGCGGCCGAGGCAAACGCACCTCGGAGGTGAGCGAAGGTGATGCGGCGCCCTCCCGTCTCGCTCCAGTATCGGCGGAGGCCGATCGCGAGGCCCACGAAGGGGAGGAGGAAGGCAGGGACGAATATTGCGATCATCGTGTTGTGAGACATGTAGGCGTAGAAGCCTTCACCGTCCTGTGGGCCAAGCGCCCTCATGGCCCAGAAGATCAAGGCTATGCCCAGACCCAGCGCGGCAATGATTGCTACACCCCTTTTGTGGAACGCACGCGCAAGCGGAGCTGGCCAGACGTGCCGCTCCCAGCTGTCCTGCCTAACTTCGCCGAGCGCGGCGGGGATATTCAGCGCAAATTCGTGCGGCGCGACGTATTGGCACGAATAATAGCATCCTCTGCAGTTGTGACAGAGATTGGCCAGATGGCTGATGTCTCCACTGGCGAACGCGTTGGAACGCGTCATGGCCGGAAAGACTGAGCAGAAGCCCTCACAATAGCGGCAGGCGTTGCAGATCTCCAGCTGGCGGCGCGCCTCGTCGAGCAGGCATGACGTCGTTTCCGGGAAAGCCGGATCGGAAATGCGCAACCAAGCGGTGTCATTAGTGGCCTGATAGGACATGGGCGGCCGCCTCCCTTCCCGCAATGCGTCCGAACACGGTGCCGATCGTCATGCCGAACCCGGCCAGATAGCCCTGGCCCAGGATTGACCCTGCGATCATTTCGCCGGCCGCCCAGACGTTCACAAGCGGCCGGTCCGGCCTTTGAACCAGGGCTCGGTCAGAAATTTTCAGTCCGAGATAGGTGAAGGTCACGCCGGGCCGCAGTGCGTAGCCGTAGTAGGGCGGGGTATCGATCGGCCGCGCCCAGTTGGTCTTCGGCGGCGTCAAGCCTTGGTGTCGCGCTGCATTCAAACACGAGACTCTACGTGCAATGGATCAAGGGCTTAGCATTGTACTTAAATTGAGAATTTGCATTTAATTTGAGAATCGCGCTTGGGAGACCGGTAATTTCTCTGGGGTGAACACGGGTTGTTAGGCCCAACCGGTCCATGACCGTCGCCTTTGTTCAAGGAGGCGATGGCGTGGCGGTGGAGTGGACGATCACGATCGAAGGGAAGAACGAATTCGGCAACGTTTGTCGTGAGCAAGTCCGGATTGGGAAGAGCTGGGAGCGATTGTCCGACGGTGAGATCGGTTTCTCGATCGAAGAGGGCAAGAAGGTCATGGCGGCGCTGCAGAGCGCGGTCGTGAACCACGAGGCAGAGACATATGCCCTTTTTCGTCGGGTTTGCCCGGACTGCCACACATTCCGACCGGTAAAGGACTACACAACGCGTCGGATCCGGAGCGTCTTCGGCGCCATTGAGGTTAGCAATCCGCGTTGGATGCTGTGTCGAGAGTGCTATCCGGGCATGGTCGGCGCCTTTACGCCGCTGAAGGAAATTTGCCCTGACCAGGCGACGGCCGAGCTAATGGAAATGACGGCGCGGCTGGCAAGCATGATGCCGTACCGGCAGGCGGCGCAGGTGCTCGCCGAGTTCCTGCCCGTTGAACCGACGGAGAAGCATGCGACGGTGCGAAAGCGCACCATCAGGATCGGCGAGCGGCTCGACAACCAGATCGCGCAGGAAACAGGGCGCGCGAGGTCTCAAATCAATGATCGGCGCCAGCTCGAGATGCACCTTCCGGGGGGGTGCTGTCAAATTGATTTTTCGTCAACGGTCTTGGGGTAGCCGGGTCGCATGAGCAGCACGGCCCCGACCTACAGGAACCACCGCTTTCCGATCGAGATTGTCGCCCGTGCTGTCTGGCTTTACATGCGGTTCAACGTGAGCCTGCGCGAAGTCGAAGACATGATGCTCGAACGCGGAGTCGCCGTCTCCTACGAGACGATCCGCCGCTGGTGCCGAAAACACGGCCCCGACTATGCGCGGCGCCTCCATCGAAAGCCGTCTTCGCCGAGCAATGTCTGGCATCTCGACGAGGTCGCCGTTCGCATCAACGGGAAGAGATGCTGGCTGTGGCGCGCGGTCGACCAAGACGGCTACATCCTCGACGAGATCGTCCAGACACGCAGAAACACCAAGGCGGCCAGGCGTTTGTTGACCCGTCTGCTGAAGAAGCAGGGCATGACGCCAAAGCGGCTGATCACCGATAAGCTGCGTTCCTATAAGGCGGCCGCCCGCCAGGTCATGCCCGGCGTCGAGCATCGCTCGCACAAGGGTCTGAACAATCGGGCGGAGAACTCTCATCTGCCGTTTCGAAAACGGGAACGAACACGGCAAGGGTTCCGGTCGGTCGACTCGCTGCAGCAATTCGTGTCGACCTTTTCCGCCGTCCGCAACCTCTTCGTCCCACCCCATTCCATCAGGTCCGCCGCCCAGATCCGAGCCCATCGCCACAAAGTCATTGCTGAATGGAACGTCGTGGCTTTGCTCGTTGCCTGAATGCGAAAGCTCGGCCCTTCTGCGTCCTCTCGCCAAACAATGTGACAGCACCCCGAATAGCTCTCCTCGACGATCCGCAACTTCTCCTCCTCCGACCAGCGGCGCCGGTGGCCAGTGTCAACAATCTCGAGCCGAGTGACTTGGAGACAGTCAGTAGCGATATCCATACCGACCGTCAGCTACACCATCCGTTCGCCGGCAAGGCGGCCGCTGTCGGACGCGTACCCTCGTCGGTGCGGCCAAAGCGACCAATCGGAGTGAGCTACAGCCAGGTCGCCTCGTCGCAGTTCGCGTCCGACGTCATTTCCGTATCGATGTAGGCAGGCGCCTCATGACACAGGTGCGGGGCAGTTATAGCGCGCAATGGATGTGAGCCATCATCAACGAACAAGGCTGGTGTGGCCAAGCCCGAAGATAAGGTCTCTTTTCGACTACCACCAGGTAGTTCGAGCTACCCTGCAAGTGCCTCGGCCACGAAGGTGGCGCCCAGTGCCGCGCCTTGCGCCGTGATCGTGTGCCCCACCCCCGGCAGGATGTGGCTGCGGGCATCGAGGCCCAGTTTGCAAAGCGCTGCAACCGTTTCGGTCGAGTTGACAGCCGGTATCACCGGATCGGCCCCGCCATGCACTGCCAGAACGCGTGGTGACCCGGCCGGTGTGAAAGGCTGCGGCGATGCAAGGCGGCCGGAGTAGGCGACGACGGCGCCAACCGGCCAGCGCCCGGAAGCGATGGCGTCGAGCGCTATGATCGCCCCCTGCGAAAAGCCGACGAGGGCCACACGTTCGAGTTGGGCGAGCAGTCCGTGCTGTTCGATGGTGCCGCGCAGGACGTCGTCGAACGCGGGCCTTGCCGCAACGATGCGCTGCGGCCGGTTGGCTTCTGTGACAGCGGAGACGCTAAACCATTGCCGGCCGCCGCCGCCACCGTCGAAGGGGAACGGGCCGTCCGGTGCCGCAAACGCGGCTGCCGGCAGCGATGGCTGCCAGGCCTGGGCGAGCGGCATGAGATCGGCGCCACGGCTGCCGATGCCGTGCAGGAAGACAACGAGGCTCTTGGAAGGGGAAGCGGTCACCGTGATTTGCCTGTTTCCGTATCGGCCGAACCGTCGGTCAAAGCCCGAGATCGCTGAGGTCGGGGCCATCCGGCACGATGCCATTCGGGTTGAGCGACTTGATCGAATAGTAGCCCTTCTTGATGTGGTCGATGTTCACCGTGTCTCGGACGCCAGGGATCTCGAGAACCCGCTTGAGATAAGCGGCCAGATTTGCGTACTCGGACAGGCGCCTCAGATTGCACTTGAACAGACCGTGATAGGCCGCATCGAAACGCACCAATGTCACGAACAGGCGGATATCGGCCTCGGTCAACTGGCTACCGACGAGGAACGGTCTATCGACAAGTCGATTCTCCAGTTCATCCAGCATTGTGAAGACACCGCGATATGCTTCACGATAGGCGACCTGGGTCGTGGCGAAGCCGGCGCGGTAGACTCCGTTGTTGAGTGCCGGGTAGATGCGTTCGTTTAGCGCGTCGATGTCTGCGCGCAGGGCTTGCGGATAGAGGTCGATGCTCTGGTCGGCGAGGCCGCCGAACCCTGAATTGAACATCCGCACGATCTCGGCGGACTCGTTGTTGACGATCGTCTTGCGCTTCTTGTCCCACAGTACTGGCACGGTGGCACGGCCAGTGAAATCGTCATCTGCCAGGCTGTAAAGTTCGTGCAGATAGGTCGCACCATTGAGTTCGTCCCGGTCGGCGCCGGGATAGTCGCCGAAGCGCCAGCCCTGATCGGTCAGTGCCGGTTCCACCACCGAGACCGATATGACGTCTTCGAGCTTCTTCAATTTGCGGGCGATCAGGGTGCGCGAAGCCCAAGGGCAGATCAACGCGACATAGAGATGATAACGCCCGGCCTCAGCGGCAAAGCCGGCTTCGCCGGTTGGCCCGGCGCTGCCGTCAGGGGTGATCCAGTTGCGGAAACTGGAAATCTGGCGAACGAAGCCGCCCTTGTCGTCCTTGGCCTGGACCGGTTGCCAGTCTTCGGTCCATTTTCCGTTTACAAGCATGAGGCGTGTCCGTTCAAAGGAAAGGCGGCTTGGGCACGGTGGTATCCTCACCGCATCCCGAGTTGCGATCAGCTACGCACTTTCTGCAGGGCGTAGGCGCCGTTGCCCAGCAGCGCCAAAGAGGCAAGGGCGACCGTCCAGAAAGCCGGAAACTCCCAGCCGCCGTTGGGGTTGCTGAAGAAGAAGCCGGCTGCGCCATGCGGCGCATAGATCGAGCCGAGCAGGATCGGTACCAAGGCGACGGATACCCAGCGTGTCCACACGCCAACAATCAAGGCGAGACCGCCAAAAAGCTCCGCCGCGATCACGAGATAGGCAAGCGGTCCGGGAAAGCCGAGGCTCTCAAAGAACGCGGCTGTACCTGCCGGTGTAAAGATGAAGATCTTCAAACCTGCATGGGCGAGAAAAAGGATGCCCATGCTGGCGCGCAAAAGAAGAGCGGCGAGATTGGCGTTCGTTGTATCGTTCATGGTTGTAGCTCTTGATGTCTGTTGTAATGGGAGGTCAGGCTGCGGTCTGCCAGGCGGGGGCGATGTCGGTGCCGAAGCCGCGCATGTAACCGAGCACGATGTTGAGGCCGGCGACCGGCTCGAGATAGCGCGCGACACTCAGTCCGCCGACCTGCACGGGAACGAAGCCGGACTTGGCTACGATAGCTTCGACCACGTCGTTTGCGGCCTGTTCGTCGCCAGCGATGAAGACGGTGGCAGGCTTGTCGCCGACCTTGCCGCCCGCCTGCAGCACCGAAGCGAAGACGGTGTTGAACGCCTTGACCACCTTAGCCTTCGGGGCGAGCTTTTGAATCTCCTCGCCGGCGCTGGTCGTATGGCCGATCGTGAGGCCAGCGTAGTCAGCGGTCAGCGGGTTGGTGATGTCTATGACAGTCTTGCCTGCAAGGCCCCCTGCTGCGGCGATCGCTTCGCCGGCGGCGTCGAACGGAACGGCGAGAACGACGATATCAGCATTGCCGGCCGCAGAAGCGATGTCGGTGCCTGACACGTTGCCGCCCAGTCCGCCAGCGGCTTCGCTGGCTTTGGCGGCATCGCGCGACCCGAACGTGACGGAATAGCCAGCCTTGGAAAATACACCTGCAAGGCCTTTTGCCATGTTGCCGGTTCCGATGATCGCAATGGTCATGATGTTGTCTCCTTGAGCAAAGCACTGATCAGTGCCTATTGCATGGAGATAGCGGTTTTCCATCAGGGAGATTATCCCTTCAAATGGCAGCTATTTAATTCCAGATTGGAATGAATGGCCGACTACCAGCCCTTGTCCCATTCCGGCTCGCCGCGAAAACAAGCCACCAGGAAGTCCACAAAGACCCTGACCTTGATGGCCAAATACAGGCCGGGCGGGTAGAGGGCATAGATGGCGAGCGGATCTGTTTCGAATTCGCGCAATAAGGGCACTAATCGCCCGGCATGGAAGCGCGGCCCGGCGATGAAGCTCGGAGCCCGCGTTACACCGAGGCCTGCCTCGGCGGCCGCCAGGGCAACCTCAGCATTGGAAAAGCGCAGCCGCCCAGCGACCCCGATGGATGTCTCCCCGCCGTCCGGCTCGCGAAAAAGCCATACGCCAGGTTCGCGGAAATTCGTGTCGATGATGCAGTCATGAGAAACCAGGTCGGCAGGCACGCGAGGCATTTCATGCTCGCGCAGATACGCCTCGGACGCACAAGCAACGATGCGTGCTTCGCACAGGCGACGAGCTATGAGACTGGAATCCGCAGGACTACCGATGCGAATCGCGACGTCGAAGCCTTCATCTACCAAACTGACGACCCGGTCCGAGAAATTGACATCGAGTTCGATCTGAGGAAACTGTTTGGCAAATTCGACCAGGACCGGCGCCAGTTGGGTCGCACCGAACGACACGGGGGCAGTGACCCGCAGGCGTCCGCGCGGTGTGCTGGAGACATTGCGCACGGCCTCCTCAACCGCATCGAAATCAGCGAGCAGAACTCTCATGCGCTCGAAGTAGGCTCGCCCGGCCTCCGTCGCGGCAAGCGCACGCGTCGTTCGGTTGAGCAGGCGAACGCCGAGTTCGTGTTCGAGCCGCGAAACAAGCTTCGACGCCTGACCAGGGCTGGTGCGCAGCCGCTCGGCGGCTCGGGCAAAGCTGCCCGCTTCCATCACCGCAACGAACATTCGGTCGCATTCAAGCCGGTCCATCTCTAAGTGTCCGCTCCAAAAAGAGGTGAGTGATTTCAGCGGTTGTGATTCTGTCTGATTGCTGAGAATTCGACGGAGACCACGATGCCTTGGACCGAAACCACTCGGCCGCAGTATGAGCGGCGCTGCCCACGCTACGCAAGCGATCTGACCGACGCGGAATGGACGCGGATCGAACCGCAGATGCCGTCGGCCAACCGTATCGGCCGGCCGCGCAAGACGAACCTACGTGAATTGGTGAACGCGCTTTTGCATATGGCCTCTTCGGGCGGTGCGTGGCGTCTCTTGCCGAAGGATTTCCCGCCCTTCTCGACAGTGCAGAAATATATCTACCGCTGGCGTGACGGGGGCCTGTTTTCGCGCCATCAACAATGAACTGGTGATGGTCGCGCGCGAAAGGGAAGGCCGCGAGGCATCTCCGACGGCCGGCGTCATCGACAGATGGGATATTCGGCTTGAGCCTCATCGTTTGGCGGTAATGCCATCAAGGTGCTGCGCTTCGAGCTGATGATAAAACGTGGTCGGTTCGCTGGCCACAAGCCATCAGGAAGGAGAAGCGCAGCATGAAACATTGTGCAGGATTGGACGTCTCGGTGAAGGAGACCGCAATTTGCATCGTCGACGAAAAGGGCACAGTGTGCCGCGAGGTGAAGGTGTTGACCCATTCCGGGGATATTGCGCGGGTGCTCAAGGAGACCGCCTGGCGGTTGGAACGCGTCGGGCTTGAAGCCGGACCTTTGTCGCAATGGCTGTTCGAAGGCCTTGCCAAAGCCGGCCTGCCGATGATCTGCATTGAGACACGTCACACCAAGGCATTCTTGAAGGCGCAGGTGAACAAGACCGACCGCAATGATGCGCGCGGGATCGCGCAGATGATGCGGGTCAATCTGTTCCGCCCAGTGCATGTCAAGACCCTGACGAGCCAGAAGCGCCGGGCGCTGCTAACGGCACGCAAGCTCTTAAAGGACAAGGCGATTGCTATCGAGAACGACATCCGCGGGCTGTTGCGCAACTTCGGTCTCAAGGTTGGCAAGGTCGGTGCGGTCAAGTTTGAGGAGCGGATCCGCGAGCTCACCGAAGGCATGCCCGATCTGGTCGAGATCGTCGAACCGTTGCTCGACGCTCGCGGCAAGCTGCGCCAGAATTATGCAACCCTGCACCGCAAGCTTCTGGCGATCGTCCGGGACGATGAGGTTTGCCGGCAGCTGATGTCGATCCCCGGTGTCGGCCCCGTCGTGTCGCTGGCCTACACCGCGACGATCGATATCCCCGCCCGCTTCCGCAACTCCAAGGCGGTCGGTCCGATTTTGGGCCTGACGCCGGCGCTCCATGAATCGGGTGAAAGCCGCCGGGTGGGCGGGATCCCGTTATGCGGCGACGGCATGCTGCGAACGTTGCTCTACGAGGCCGCGCAGACCCTGCTGACGCGGGTGACGAAATGGTCATGGCTGAAGGCCTGGGCGATGGACGTCGCCAAGCGGCGCGGCCAGCAGAAAGCCATCGTTGCGCTCGCCCGCCGGCTGGCGGTGATCATGCATCGCATCTGGAGCGACGGCACACAGTTCCGCTGGACCAGGACGGAGATCATGCCAGTCGCCGGCTGAACAATTGATAAACATCGCCCCCCGATAGACGACCGATAGACGGGGATGACACCAGTTCCACCCACTGGTGGAAAAGCTGTCCTTCGCGGGACGAGGATGAGGTGAGTTCGTCGATTGGCTTGGCTCGATTGTCCCCCATCATCGGGGCAATCAAGGCGCTCGACAGATTGTTCCACCCATTCTTCTGAAATCCCCATAGAGGGCAGGGCCAGAGCGCCGATCCCGGAGAGAAGCAAGGCCCCGCGAAAGACGTCCAATGCCGGCAAAGCGAAAAAGAGCAAGGAGGCGCTTGACCTCAAGACGCCGAATAGAGAAGCCAGTCGGTCAAGACCACCGAAAGCGGTGGAATACGTGGGTTTGACGCCGGCAAGAAGGTCATGGGCCGCAAGCGCCATATTTTTGTCGACACGCTCGGCCTGCTGATCGGTCTCGTCGTCCATGCCGATGTCCAGGGCCGCGACAGCGCGCCTACCGTCCTGAAATCGATCCTCAAACGTTGGCCCTGGCTGCGCCATGTCTTTGCCGATGGTGGCTCTGCCGGCCCCAAGCTGAGGGGAGCGCTGCAACAGGTCGGCAAAATTCACGCTGGAGATCATCAGACGCTCCGATAGCTCCAAAGGTTTCGAGGTTCTGTCGCGACATTCGCATGGCTCGGCCGCTGCCGAAGGTTGGCCAAGGACTTCGAGCGCACCATCGCCTCTGCCGAGGCATGGGTCTTCATTGCCAACATCCGCCTCCTCACCCGCCGGCTTGCAAAGTCTTGAAAAATCAGCACCCTTTATGATTCAGACACTGAGACCTGTCAGCCCGTGCAAGAGCAAGGGTCTGCGTCCGCCGTCCCATCAAACCCGAACAGTCGCCTGGGCCGCAAGCGAAGCCCGATTAGGCAAGGATAGGAGAAGATGGAAGCACCTGTTGTGGTGCTCGATGTCTCAATGGATCGGCTCGACGTGCATGTCGCACCGTCGGGATGATGCGGCCGGCGTAGAGGCACTGACGGATCGGCTTGCCGGGCTTAGCGCGGCCGTTGTGGCGCTGGAGGCGACAGGAGGCTTCGAGATGTTTGCTGCGTCGGCGCATTCGGCCGCCGGCTTGCCGGTGGTCGTGGTCAATCCGGCTCAGGTGTGATCGTTTGCCGATGCGCTTGGCAAACGTGCCAAGACCGATACGAACGACGCTGCGGTGATCGCCCGCTTTGCTGCGGCCAGCGGCGTCAAGGCCAGGCACTGGCGGACGACCAAACCCGGCTGTTTGCCGAGTTGGTCACCAGAAGGCGCCAGATTATGGCCATGATCGTGGCCGAGGAGGCCCGCCTCAAGCGTGTCGCCGACCGGCAGCTCAAAAAGAGCATCTCTCGTCTGCTGCTTGCGCTGCGGCGGGAACTGGAGAGCCCGATGAAGATCTCGACAGCCAGGTCTGCGTTTCAGCTGGGCTCGCCGACGCCCAGCTAATCAACTCCCCCAATCCCTCTCTCGCGAGTTCGGTTTCTGAAATCGCGAGGGGATCGAAAATAGGATCGTTCTATCAGGCTTTGCGCGCTTTCTTGACGATGGCCATGAATTCCTTGGCCCGATCTGGATCAACTGGGTTCCAGGTGTTGCCGTCGACTTTGAGAGACGAGCCGACGATACAGCCATCGGCAATGTGCAGGATGTCGGCGACGGTCGTATGGCGTACGCCTGTATTGGCAAGTACCGGCGTGTTGGGCAGGACGCGCTTGACCGCCTCGAGATCCGAGGCGTTGGCGGCCTCGCCAGTAATCGTGCCAGAAACCAGCACAGCATCGGGGATGGACGAGAACACCGCCGAACGGGCGCGGTCGGGTAGGGAGCGACGGTCGAGCGAATCCGCGAATTCGGCCGACACGTTGTCCAGCATGACGAGATCGGAGCGTCCAAGACGGTTGCGATACCGCATGGTCTCGCCGGCATTAGGTGTCCACGGTCCCATGTCTGAGGCGTAGGTGCCAGTCAGTATCTCCCGCATGAAAGATGCGCCGGTGGCCGTTGCGAGCGCCACAGAGCTTTTCGGATCCCAAAGCACATTGACGCCGAAGGGCTTCTCGATCTCGTTCCTCAGGCGCCCGATCACGTAGGCCATCGTGGCCGTGGAGGCGATATCGACATTGAGCTCATAGGGCCGATCATTCTCGTTGCCGAACATCACTGCATCGACATCGGCCGCTTGAAGCGCGGCGAGATCGCGCCGGGCCGCTGCGACAATACCCTCGATACTGGCATCCGCGTCATAAAGCGGGGTTCCCGGCATGGGGTTGAGATGCACCATGGCGATGATCGGCTTGGTGTTGGGGAACAAGGCGGCAAATTTGCTCATGTCATTTCCTTTGATGATGAATCCGGGCCCGTGTAACCTTTACGAAGGCGAGCTTTCCCAAATGGCAGCCGGGATCCGGCTTGCGGCTCCAGATAGTGGCGAAGCGGCTGATGGCCTTGAGTCCGGAGGCGCTGCTTGATGATCGCCACCAATTCGCTGTGGTCGGCGACGACATGATCCAGGTCGGCGAAAGGAACCCGTTCGCTGTGATAACCGACCACGGTCATCCCTGCGGCGCGGGCTGCCTGGGCTCCTGTGATGCTGTCTTCGACCGCGATGACCTCATGCGACACCAGGCCGAGCTTCGCGGCGGCGGTAAGATAGGGCTCGGGATCGGGCTTACCGTGACCGACGTCATTGAGAGCCAGTGTGAAAGCCAATCTGTCGGCGATGCCGAGTGCCGCGACATTGGCATCGACGATCAGGCGATCCGAATTGGAAACGCAAACCTGAATCAGGCCGAGCGAGGCGATCTCCGCGGTCGCTTGCACGGCTCCGGCTATCGGAGCAAGTGTGCGGGTGGCGGCCGCGTAGTGGGTATGAATTGCGTCGAGCCATTGGCGCTCGTTCGTATCGGCCGGCAGGCGCGGGCGAACCGCCGCCCACACATCCAGCATATGAACCCCACGGAACGCGCTTTCAGGAAGATCGGACAGGTCGACGCCGAACTCAAGAGTGCCGACCACAAGAGCGCGGTGATGAAGTGGTTCGCTGTCGATCAGCGTGCCGTCAATGTCCCAGGCAACGGCTTTGATCGTCATGGCCGGCCTCGGTTAAGATGCTTGAGGCTTTCATATACGTCGCGGAAGCGCCGATAGCCGCTCTCATAGATCGCAGCGTTGCCGGGGTTGGGGTGCAGGGCCTCGCCATGTTCGACGAAGACGCCGACACCCGACCAATCCTTTGTCTGGCCGGTGCCGATGGCGGCCGCCCATGCGGCACCGAGCGAGGAGCCGGGATGGCCCTTGAGTAGTTGGATCGGGGCTTGCAGGATGTCCGCCACAATCTGCATCCAGATACGGCTGTTGGCTCCTCCATCGGAGGCCAGATACTGCACCGGCTGATGCCCCATATCGGCATCGGTACATTATTGGGACACGGATATACGGTAGACAGGCTCTACCTACGCAGATCCTGAACGCCGAGTTCCTTCCACATCCACTCGAAACTATAGGTTGCCATTGGATCGGCAGGGTCCGGCTGGCTTGCGGACTGGTTTTCGAGATATTTGAGCCATTCGGCGACCTTCTGCCGACCAGCGGCTGACTTTGCGGCCTGACGTGGCGTTTTGTTGCCGAGCATGCCGACCGGCTGGTCCAGCGTTTCACGATATTGCCGGTCCATGAACTGGTGGACGACCTGCTCGGCAATTTCGGGCGGGACTTCCGAAGTTGCTTCTCCGCGTTCGCGAGGCGGTCGTTCGGCCATCATCTGCTCGACGGTGCGGATTTCGGTCAGCGGCGTGCCGACAATATCGCCGAGCGCTTGTCGGATCAGCATTGTCCCCTTCTCCGCCCGCGCGGCGGAGTTGGTTGACAGGTGTAGGAACCGCCCCTTCAGCTCCACATTACCCAGCACGCGCTGACCGTTATCCATGGTTGCGTCGAAGGAAAGCGCGTCGGCCTGTTTCTCCTTCTTTCTGCCGTTCGGCTTGTCCTCGAGCCAGTTCCAGAACTTTGCGTTCACCTGCGCCATCGCCGGAATGGCGTTCACCTGCGCGGCGACATCCTTCTGTGTTACGCCATTCGTCAGCGGAAACCTGACATCATGGAACATGAGGTCGTCGCCGTCCGAGTTCTGCATCGGTGGAAGCCCCATGGCTCGATCGAGCGTGTCGAACAGCCATGAGAGCGTGAACATGGAAGCGACCGACTGCAGGTCCTGGTCCGCAACGGCAGCGAGCTTTTTTGCGCCCTTCTTTCCAAATACCTGCCGCAGACCGTCGAACAACGCGTCGGTAGCCTGTGGCGTATAAGGCAGCAATCCGCCGGCGAAAATGTTCTTGCCAAGGACCGGCACAATACGAGCGGCGATCCTGTCCCATTGCTTCAGGGTCTGCGTTGCCGTGCCCTCGCTAACGGTTATCGGCTCGCCGCCGCGGATGAGATCACGCGCCATGAGCGATTTGCCGGGCACGATGTCGCTCACCTCGTAGAGGCTCATGACCGATGTCCGAAGCGCCTTCATATAGGCTTTCGTCTGTGCGCCCTCCTTCCAGCCGCGACGCTTGAGATACTCGTCGACGATATTGCCGCCCTGGACATCGAACTCCTGCGTCAGGAAATCCTCGAACGCGCACCCCCACAGCGTCATGGCCCAGTCGTTGCCGAGAATTTCGGCAAGGTCATCGAACTCCATGTCTCCGGCCTTGAGCACCGGGCCGAAGTGATCGTCGAACACCTCCTCAAAACACCCACGCCACTCATCGCGGGCCAGGAACTTCATCAACCCCTTGAGATCATGGCTGGCTGGCATTGTCGGTCTCCAGGTTCTGGCGATATTCGGCGACGATACGCGAGACTGTTGGCTCGCTGACGTCATACAGCCTCGCCATCTCGGCGCCGCTCTTGCGGCCGGACAGGACGCTTTCGGCGATTTCGCGCCGTTTCTTCGGATCAAGCTTTCTGCGGCGTCCGCCGATCCTGCCTTCGGCGCGGGCCTGCGCGAGCCCGGCCGTGGTCCGCTCCCGGATCATGGCGCGCTCGAACTCGGCAAAGGATCCCACCATCTGCATCATCATACGGCCGGCCGCCGTCGTCGTGTCGATCGCCTCGGTCAATGAACGAAACCCCGCACCGGCACTGGTGATCCTGTCCATCAGGTGGAGAACATCCTTCAGCGAGCGCGACAGGCGATCGAGCTTCCAGACGACGACGGTGTCGCCATCACGCAACTGATCGAGCATGCGGTGAAGCTCGGGACGTTCCCAGCGCCCGCCCGATGCCTTCTCCTCGAAGACGCGCTTGCAACCGGCCTCGGCCAGCGCCCTGGCTTGAGCCTTGTTCGACTGTTCGTCGCCTTTGCTCACGCGGGCGTAGCCGATCAGCATGGGCGCCCTTTCAATAACGGTCGTTTGCGGAACTGCGGCAGTCCTGCTGACGAATCAGGATGAAAATCCTTTCATAATCCTCTTTCAATGAGAGGTCGAAAGGCAAGCGGTTTTTGTAAGGAGACAACATGCCCGCCCGCATATCCATGACGAAGAAACAGCGCGACGCGCTGCTGGCATTGCCGGAGACTGAAAACGAGGTCGTTCGCCACTATACGCTGGACGCTAAAGATCTCACCGCTATAGCCAGTAGCCGCACACCGGAAACCCGCCTGAGCCATGCCCTGCAATTGTGCTGCCTGCGTTATCCCGGCAGGCATCTGCGACGCGGGGAGTTCCTGCCCCCGGTCATGCTGGATTATATTGCCGAGCAGATCGGCGCCGACACGGAAGCGATCGCCCGCTTCGCTCGGCGTGGCGCGACACGGTACGAGCAACTGGCTGCGATCAAGCAGCATCATGGTTATCGCGACTTCACGAGACCGGCTCGTTCGATGCTGAGCGATTGGGCCGAGCAAGAAGCTGTGGGCCTGACGGATGGACGCATCCTTCTCGGACGATTGATCGAGAAAATGCGGGAGGAGAAGATCGTCATCCCCGGTGTCACGGTTGTCGAGCGTCTGGCGGCTTCGGCAATGCATGCGGCCGACGGCATGATGGTGACCAAGGTCTGCTCAATGCTCGACGAAGGCCATCGTCATCAGCTGGACGCGCTGCTGGTCGCCAAGACGCATGCCCGTCAGACAAGGCTATCCTGGCTCCGCGAGCCGCCTTCCCGGGTCGGCGCGCGGCCGTTGATCGAGATCCTCGACAAGATCGCTATCGCCCGCTCAACGCTTGACGGTATCGGTACCCTGCCGACTGCTTTTGGCCCTCGCCTGGCACAGATGGCGAAGGAAGGGCTGCTCTACACCTCTCAGGCTTTCCAGCAGATGGGCGTGAACCGGCGCCACACCGTTATGATCGCCACGCTGCGCGAACTCGAGGCCACATTGACCGACGGTGCCCTTTCGATGTTCCAGTCATTGGTGGCGCGGGCGAATCTGCGCGCCAGAAAGCGGCTCGAAGAGACAATTGCCCTCACCGCCGAGCAGGGCCGCACCCGACTGGCGCGTATCGCCGATGTTCTGGAAGCACTCGTCATCTCCGCAAGGGAGAGAGGCGACATCGCTTCCGCCGTGACCGAAATCGCGACCCTCGATACCATCGAAGACGATGCTGCTACCATCCGCCGCTCGCTTCGGCCGGGACGCCCAGACATCATTGGCGAGCTCCCGCGCGAATATCATGTCTTCAGGCAGATCGGTTCCCGCTTTCTGTCGTATTTTGCGTTCGAGGGCAGCCGCGTCGCCAAACCGTTGCTGGATGCCGTCGCCGTTCTTGCGGAAATCGGCGGAGACAAACGCCGGCGACTGCCTGACACGCTACCACTTGCCCACATCGAGCGGCGCTGGCGGCGACATGTCTTCACAAACGGTTCGATTGACCGCACATGCTACGAGCTTGCGACATACTTCGGCCTGGCGAACGCATTGGCGAGCGGAATCGTATGGGTTCCGACCTCACGTATCCACAGGTCGCTGGATGACCTGCTGGCGAATGACAAGACGGACAGCAACGCGTTGCCGGCACATCCGGACGTCGACGCGGACACATACCTGCACGCACGTGCTTCGACACTGGATACCGCCTTGCTGTCAGTGGCCGAGGGATTGGCGGCAAGGGAGCCGATGCTGTTCGCGGGCGGGCGCCTACGCTTTCCAAAGGAGCAGCAAGACGACGTGCAGGACGATAGCGCGGCCGTCATCGGCGCCCTTTACCGCATGATGCCCCACGTCCGCATCACCGATCTCCTCGATCAGGTCAATCTGTGGACGGGCTTTGCGGAGCATTTTACGCATGTATCGACGGGCCTGCCGCCAACTGACATGCGAGCGTTCATGGCGACCCTGATCGCGGAAGCGACGAATCTCGGCCTGTCCCGAATGGCTGAAGTCAGCGGCGCGGGATCACGGCGTGCTCTCCTGCGCATGCAGATGTGGCATATGCGGGACGAAACCTTCCGCGCCGCTCTTGCCAACCTGACGGACGCCATTCACGCGGAGCCGATCGCCGCCTGGTTCGGCGAAGGCTGGCGCGCATCGGCAGATGGACAAGCATTCTATCTCGGCGGACCGGGCGAGGCAGGCGGCGCCATCAACGCCCATTAC
>NZ_JAFKIC010000239.1 GCF_017306585.1 Mesorhizobium sp.
GACGGGTCTGCTTGCCGGAACGCCAGTCGCGATCGGCGCGGGCGACGTGCCCTGCACGGTCACAGGCGCCAGCGCGCTGGAGACGGGTACGATGATGGCGGTGCTGGGCACCACCTGCATGATCGGGGTGGTGCATGACCGGCCGGTCTTCACCCCGCCGGACCTCGGGCTGCTTTTCACCATGCCCGGCGAACTCTGGTACAGGGCCATGGTGAATGTCGCCGGCACGCTCAACCTCGATTGGGCGGTCGAGACGCTGTTGCCGGACCTTGCGCGCCAGCCGGGCCTTTACGCGCGTATCGAAGAGATGATCTCGCCGATCCCCATAGGCAGCGAGGGTGTCGTCTATCTTCCCTATCTCAGCGAGAGCGGGATCATCGCGCCGGTCGTGAATGTCGAGGTCCGGGCCGGCTTCCATGGCCTCGCGCCTCGCCATGGCCGAGCGCACATGGTGCGTGCCGTCTATGAGGGCGTGGTGCTCGCGCTTCGCGATCTTTACCAGGCGCTCGAGGGCACCGGACAGGAAATGCTGCTCACCGGGGGCGGGGCGCGCAGCCCGATGTGGACGCAGATGATCGCCGACGCGCTGGGCACGGCCGTGCTGGTGCCGGCCGGCACCGAGTTCGGCGCGCGAGGGGCAGCCCTTCTCGCCGCCACCGCCATCGGACGGTTCGGCTCCATCCAGGAGGCATCGGTGTCGACCCGAACCATACAGCGCCGCCACGAATCGAACATTCGGATGAAGGCCGAATGGGACCGGGCTTTCGCCTCGTACAGGAAATACCGCGATAAGGCGCTCGCATAACAGGCGACGCTTTACAGTGTGTCGGTTGCGGTATATACCAGTGAGACATCTGGAATATACCACTTGATGAACCAGACCCCTTCGAACCAGCCGCTCTATCTGCGCCTCGCGAACGACTTCGCGGCGCAGATCGCGGCGGGCTCGCTGCAGGCGGGCGAACGCCTGCCTTCCGAGCGGCAGATCGCGGCGGAGCTCGGCGCCAGCCGCATGACCGCGCGACAGGCGCTCAAGCTTCTGGAGCAGCGCGGCCTGGTTGAAACCCGCGCCGGCCGCGGCGCCTTCGTCACCCAGGTTCGGATCGAGCAGCATCTCAGTGCGCTGAGCGGCTTCACCGAAGACATGCGGCGCGACGGCCGCAGCGCTTCCAGCGTCGTGCTCGACGCTGGCGCGGGCATCGCGGATCGCGAAACGGCCGCCGCGCTTGGTCTTGCCGAAGGCGACGCCGTGCATAGGCTGGTGCGCGTGCGCCTGGCGGATTCCGAGCCGGTCGGCATAGAGAGGACGGAAATTCCCCTCGAGTTGGCGCCGGGCCTGCTCGACAGGGCCGATTTCCGCACGGAATCGCTTTATCGCGTCCTGCGCGACACATACGGGATCTATCCGACAATGGCCGAGCAGACGCTGCGGGCGGCCCATCCCGACGCGGCGAGCGCCGCTGCGCTCGGCATCACCCGGGAAAGCCCCGTCCTTGTCCTTACGCGCCGTACGCTCGATGCCGCGCGACTGCCGCTGGAATATGTGCGCTCGATCTATCGCGGCGATTGTTTCGTCATGCGGGCCAACCTGACCCTGGGAGGGGACGTATGAGCAAGACGCCGACCGCCGCCGCCTATCTGTCGGAGCTGGCCGCCCGCGTGGGCCGGCTGATGGAGCAGAATGCCGAAGCGATCGCGGCTGCGGCCGCGGCCGTGGAGCGCACGGCAAAGGCCGATGGCCTCGTCTATATTTTCGGCACCGGACACAGCCATACCATGGCGGAGGAAGCGCATTACCGTGCCGGCGGTCTCGCCTTCACCGTGCCGATCCTGTCCACGCCGCTGATGGTGCATGAAGGCGCGGTGGCAAGCACGGCCTTCGAGCGCATGTCCGGAGTGATCGTGCCGGTTTTCGAACACTATCCGATGGACGCAAACGACGTGCTGATCGTCGTCTCGAACAGCGGTGTCAACGCTGCCACCGTGGAGGCCGCGCAGCTTGGCAAGCAGCGCGGCGCCACCGTTGTCGCCATCACATCGCAGGATTATTCGCGTCAGGCCGCGCACGGACGCACTCGCTTGGCCGACGTGGCCGATATCGTGCTCGACAACGGTGCGCCTCCCGGCGACGCCATCATGCGCGTGCCTGGCGGCGAGCTGCGGGTCGGACCGATCTCGACCTCCATAGGCGCGGCGCTGATGAACGCCGTCTTTGCCGAGGTCGCCGTGCGCCTGCAGTCCTCGGGCGCGGACGCTCCGGTCTATCTCAGCGCCAACATGCCGGGCGCCAAGGAGGTCAACGAGGGGCTCATCGCCCGCTATCGCAAGCGCAACCGCCATCTTTGAGCAAGACCGGCAAGGGGCCGGGAAAGGGAGACAAAATCGTGAAACTGACCAGACTTTTCACCGCAGCCGGCTTCGCCGCGCTGCTCCTTTCGGGGACCGCCTACGCCGATCCGGTTAAGCTCACGCTCTGGCACATGGAACAGCCGCCGCATCGCGTGCAGCGCATGCAGGAGCTGCTCGACGAGTTCAACAAGGGCCATCCCGATATCGAAGTGCGCCAGGAACCGCAGAGCTGGGGTGAGGTCTACGCCAAGGCGCCGGCCGCTTTCGCCGCAGGCAACGGTCCGGATCTCCTTTTCACCATTCCCGATTTCACCACCGTGCTGAAGAAGATCGACGCGGTCGTGCCGGTCGACGATCTGGCGAAGGACCTCGACGCCAAGCACGGCTTCGTGCCGGCGACGATCGCGCCTTACAAATATGACGACCATGTCTGGGCCATTCCGGCCTACAACATGGCTATCTCTCTCTGGTACCGCAACAGCGCGCTGAAGAACGCGGGCATCGAGGTGCCGAAGACCTGGAGCGAGTGGCAGGCGGCCGCCGAGAAGCTCGGTGGCGACGGCCGCTACGGCATCGGCCTGCCGGCCAACAAGCAGCTCTACACGGACCAGACCGTCTACAGCTTGATGGTCAACAGCGGCGCGGCGGACATCTACAAGGACGACGGCTCGATCGATTTCGACAAGCCGGAGACCGTGAAGGCCTACGATTTCTACAGCAAGCTCGCCAAGCTTTCGCCGGCGGACAATGCGTCCTGGACCTGGGGCGAGGCCGAGGCCTGCTTCGCCAGCAACACCTGCGGCATGATCCTGCAGTTCAGCGTCATCAACACCTATGACACGCAGGCCGAGGGCGATGCGGCGGACCTGGGCGTGGCGGCTGTCCCGCATGACGATGGCCAGAAGGAGTCGGCGACGATCTCCTACTCCAACGCCATCATGCTCACCACCAAGGACAAGGCCAAGCAGGATGCCGCCAAGGTGTTCCTGGCCTGGCTGCTGGAGCCGGCGAACTACGGTCGCTTCCTGACCATGGAGCCGGGCCTGTTCCTGCCGGTCACCAACGACGGCGCCAAGGCCGATTCGTTCTGGAGCGACAAGGTCGTGACCAAGTACAAGCCGCAGATCGAGACGATGATCGCCAACTCGCAGAACGGCAAGCTGTTCGGCTTCACCACCGGCAAGGTGTTCCCGTCGATCGGCGCCATCTCCGCGCAGAACCTGATCGCCGAGACGCTGCAGCACATCGTCGTCGACGGCCAGAGCGCGGCCGACGCCGTGAAGGCGGGCCAGGCCAAGATGGCCGACATCGCCAAGAAGTAACAGCGGTCAGGGCAGACGCATGAAGAATACGACGCTTGCCTTCCTGTTCGTTTCGCCTGCCCTGCTGTTCCTGCTGGCCGTGCTGGGCTGGCCACTGGTCCAGGCCGTCATCCTGAGTTTCCAGGATGTCGGCGTGATCGGCTCCGAAGGCCACTTCGTCGGCCTTTCCAACTATGCCGCCGTCCTCGGGGGCGGCGGCTTCTGGTACGCGTTCAGCCGCAGCATCGTGTGGGTGCTGGGCAACGCGGTGGTACAGACCGCGCTGGCGCTGGTCACCGCTCTCATCCTCAACCAGAAATTCCCCGGCGTGCAGATCGCCCGCACCTGGGTCATCCTCACCTGGATCGTGCCGACGGTGGTTGTCGTCATCATCTGGCGCTGGCTGCTGTCCACTTCGGGCGGCATGATCAATCCCCTTTTGATCCAGGCCGGCATCGTCGAGCGGCCAGTGGGCTTCTTCGCTGGTCGCGACAGCGCCATGGCCTCGCTGATCCTGATCAATTCGTGGCGCTGGTTCCCCTTCACGGCCCTGATGATGCTGGCAGGCCTTACCCGCATTCCCGGCGACCTCTACGAGGCAGCGCGCATCGACGGCGCGGGCACCTGGCAGCGCTTCAGGCGCATCACCTGGCCGCTGCTGCAGCCGACGCTGATGGTGCTTGGCGTGGTCGGCACGCTGCTGTCGTTCAATGTCTTCGACGTCATCTGGCTGCTGACCGCGGGCGGACCTTCCGGCGGCACGCAGACGCTTCCAGTGCTGATCTACGAAACCGCCTTCAAGGGCTACAGGCTGAGCGAGGCGGCCACGATCTCGGTGCTGACCAGCATCCTGCTGATGGGCTTCGCCTTCCTCACCACCCGCGCCATGACCGCCACGGAGGCCTCGCGATGAAACGGAGCTGGCGCCAGGCGACCGCGCTATTCGGCGGCCTCGCCGCGATAGCGATCATCATCGGGCTGCCCTTCTGGTGGGTTGTCACCGGGTCCATCAAGCTGCCGCGTGAGATCATCCAGCGCCAGCCGACGATGTTCCCCCATTC
Organism: Mesorhizobium sp.; assembly: GCF_017306585.1. Taxonomy (GTDB): domain Bacteria; phylum Pseudomonadota; class Alphaproteobacteria; order Rhizobiales; family Rhizobiaceae; genus Mesorhizobium. Next base: position 4,712 of record NZ_JAFKIC010000239.1, read on the forward strand.
CTTCACCCTGCAGCATTTCGAGAAGCTGCTGCAGGCTTCGGACTTCCCGATCTACCTGTTGAACAGCGTGATTGTGGCGCTGTTCTCCACCGCCTTCACCGTGCTGATGGCGCTGCCCGCGGCCTACGCCTTCTTCCGCATGGAGTTCCCGGGCCGCAACACGCTCTACCGCACCATTCTGCTCGCCTATGCCTTTCCCGGCGTGGTGGTGCTTATTCCGCTCTACGGCCTGTTCGCCAAGGTCGGGCTGATCGACAGTCCGGCGGCGCTGGTCATCGTCAACGTCGCGCTGGCCTTGCCGTTCTCGATCTGGATGATGCGCTCCTTCCTCGCCACCGTGCCGCGCGAGATCGAGGAAGCGGCGGTGGTCGACGGCGCGCCGACGACCACCATCCTCGTGCGCATCCTGATGCCGCTGATCGCACCGGGCATCGCCAGCGTCGCGATTTTCGCCTTCATCTCGTCCTGGACCGAATATCTCTTCGCGTCCGTCCTGATCGTGTCGGACGCCAGGCGCACGATCCCGGTCGGCTTTGCCGGCATCATCGGCCAGTACCAGATCGACTGGGGCCTTCTGCTGGCCGGCGCCACCGCCGCCATCGTCCCAGTCGTCATCCTCTTTGCCCTCGTCGGCCGCTGGTTCGTCTCCGGCCTGACCGAAGGCGCCGTGAAATAAGGAAGAACCCATGGCGCGCTTGTCGCTCAAATCGGTGAAGAAGCGCTTTGGCGAGACGGAGGTTATCCGTGGCGTCGACCTCGGGGTCGAGGACGGCGAGTTCGTGGTCTTCGTCGGTCCGTCGGGCTGCGGCAAATCCACCCTGTTGCGCATGATCGCAGGGCTGGAAACGACAACCGAAGGCCGCATCGAGATCGGCGGGCGCGACGTCACCGGCGAGGATCCCGCCAAGCGCGGCATCGCCATGGTGTTCCAGACCTATGCGCTGTATCCGCATATGACCGTGGCGACCAATATGGGCTTCCCGCTGGAAATGGCGAAGCGGCCGAAGGACGAGATCGACCGCAAGGTGCGCGAGGCGGCGAAAGTGCTCCATCTCGAGCAATATCTCGAACGCAAGCCGCGCGAGCTTTCGGGCGGCCAGCGCCAGCGCGTGGCCATCGGCCGCGCCATCGTGCGCCAGCCGGGCGTGTTCCTGTTCGATGAACCGCTGTCCAATCTCGATGCCGAACTGCGCGTTCAAATGCGCATCGAGATCGCCAGGCTGCACAGCGAACTTAATACGACGATGATCTACGTGACTCATGATCAAGTCGAGGCAATGACGCTGGCCGACAAGATCGTGGTGCTGCGCGCCGGCTCCATCGAGCAGGTCGGCGCTCCGCTCGAACTCTACGAGAATCCCGACAATGCCTTTGTCGCCGGCTTCATCGGTTCGCCGCGCATGAATTTCGTACCGGCGACGGTGAAATCCGCGAACGGTAACGTTGCATTGGTGACGGCACCACAGGCCGGCCTTGCCGAACTCACGGTGACCACCCGCGGCGCGGCGCCCGCGGCGGGCTCGGACGTGAGCATCGGCATCCGGCCCGAGCATTTCGTGGCAGCCGACGGCGCGGATGCGACGCTTTCGGGAAAGATCACCATCGTGGAGCGGCTGGGCGGCGTGTCCTATGCGCACGCGCAACTCGGGAACGGCGACATGCTGACGGTCGAAAGCCGCGATGCGCGCGAATTTTCCACGGGAGTGGAAACAAGCTTCGGCATCCGCCAGAGCCGGGTCTTCCTGTTCGACAAGCAAGGCCGGCGCGTCTGAGCTTCGGCTGGCGTCCTCCTCCCCATGCCGGCCAGTCGAGTTCGCCATGACGTTGCATGGCTCCGGGCCCGGTCCAGGCGCGCTCACGGGCACGTTACAAAAGTGTAACGTTGGTGCCCTTGAATCGCCACGTTCACAGACCCAAATACACGTCATCGGCAGTTTTCGCCGAAGTCCGGAGCAAGGCCCGTCCCCCGCCTATACCGGACATCTGCGGCAGCCTATCCCCCCTCTCCGGGCTGCCGCATCGTTTCGAGTAGAGGCCGCCGTGGTTCCCCCTCCACCACGGCGGTCTTTTTTGTCTCGGACAGGACCTTCGCGTCCCGTGGTCCAATACTCCCGGGCTTTTCGTTTGCCCGTCCTGCCTTTACGGTTCCGGCACTGAATCGAAAGGCTTGCCAAATGTCCGCAATTTCCCCCGTCCTCGACCGTCTCGACAAGAATCTCGACCAGAGCCTGGAAAGGCTGTTCGGCCTGCTCAGGATCAAGTCGATCTCCACCGATCCGGCCTATGCCGCCGATTGCCGCAAGGCGGCGGAATGGCTGGTGGCGGAGCTCAAGCTGATCGGCTTCGACGCCAGCGTGCGCGACACATCAGGACACCCGATGGTGGTCGCGCATCACGAAGGTCCGGCGGGCGCGCCGCATGTGCTGTTCTACGGCCATTACGACGTGCAGCCGGTCGATCCGATCGAATTGTGGGAGAACGATCCGTTCGCGCCCGCGCTCAAGGAAGTCGGCCCCGACCACAAGGTCATCACCGGACGCGGCTCGGCCGACGACAAAGGCCAGTTGATGACCTTCGTGGAGGCTTGCCGAGCCTGGAAGCAGGTGCATGGCAACTTGCCGTGCCGGATCACCATCCTGTTCGAGGGCGAGGAGGAATCCGGGTCGCCATCGCTGAAGCCGTTCCTCGAGGCCAATGCCGAGGAACTCAAGGCCGATTTCGCGCTGGTCTGCGATACCAGCATGTGGGACCGCGACACGCCGTCGATCTGCGTCGGATTGCGTGGGCTGGTGGGCGAGGAGATCACGGTCAAGGCCGCCGACCGCGACCTGCATTCGGGCCTCTATGGCGGGGCGGCCGCCAATCCGATCCGCATCCTGGCCAGGGTGCTGGCCGACATCCACGACAAGGACGGCCATGTCACCATTCCCGGCTTCTACGACGGCGTCGAGGAGACGCCCACGCAGGTGCTGAAATCCTGGGAGACGCTCGGCGAAACGGCCGAGACCTTCCTTGGACCTGTCGGCCTGTCGATCCCTTCAGGCGAGAAGGGCCGTTCGGTGCTGGAACTGACCTGGGCGCGGCCGACGGCCGAGTTCAACGGCATCGTCGGCGGCTATACCGGCAAGGGATTCAAGACGGTGATCGCCGCGGAAGCGTCGGCGAAGGTGTCATTCCGCCTCGTCCACAAGCAGGATCCGAAGAAGATCCGCGCGGCCTTCCGCAAATTCGTCGAGGAGCGCATCCCGGCCGATTGCTCGGTCGAGTTCCACGCCCATGGCGGTTCGCCGGCGATCCAGCTTTCCTATGACTCGCCCTTCCTGGCGAAGGCCAAGACGGCGCTCTCCGACGAATGGCCGAAGCCCGCGGTCACCACCGGCAGCGGCGGCTCCATCCCCGTGGTCGGCGACTTCCAGACCTATCTCGGCATGGAATCGCTGCTGGTCGGGTTCGGCCTCGACGACGACCGCATCCATTCGCCGAACGAGAAATACGAGCTCTCTTCCTTCCACAAGGGGCAGCGCTCCTGGGCGCGCATTCTCGATGCGCTGACGCGCTGAACACGAGTTTCCTGTTGATTTTTCACCGGATCGCGGCGAGGACGGTCTTACGCCGCGACCGGAGAAGACAATGCCCGACATCCGTTTCCACAAAAATGATCTGCCCGATCTCTCGCATTACAATGTCGATGCCGTCGCCATCGACACCGAGACGCTGGGGCTGAACCCGCATCGCGACCGGCTCTGCGTCGTGCAAATCTCGCCGGGCGACGGCACGGCAGACGTCATCCAGATCGCGCACGGCCAGAAGAAGGCGCCGAACCTCGTCAGCCTGTTGAAGAATCGCGGCATAACCAAGCTGTTCCACTACGGGCGCTTCGATCTCGCGGTGCTCTACAACGCTTTCGGCGTGATGCCCGAGCCGGTGTTCTGCACCAAGATCGCCTCGCGCCTGACCCGCACCTACACCGACCGGCACGGGCTGAAGGACATCTGCTTCGAGCTTCTGGGCGTCGGCCTGTCCAAGGCTCAGCAATCGTCGGACTGGGCGGCTGAGACATTGTCGCCGGAGCAGCTTGAATACGCCGCTTCGGATGTTCTCTACCTGCACCGCTTGCGTGAAGTGCTGGCCGGGCGGCTGGCGCGCGAGGGCCGCGCGAAGGAAGCCGACGCCTGCTTCCGCTTCCTGCCGACGCGCGCCAAGCTTGACCTGATGGGCTGGGACGAGGAGGATATCTTCGCCCACAGCTGACGCCCTTGATTGGGTGCCGTCGACGATCGGTCTGGAACCAGATGCCGACCTCGGCGTTCAGTCGGCTCGAATTGCTTAGTTTGCGCTTTTCCCGGGAAACCACGACACACTTTCCCGGAATTACCCGGAGGGGGGATGAGATGGCGGACAGAAAGCCGATAGCGACCGCGCCGACCGACGGTTCCAAGGTCACCGTGACCTGGAAGGACGGCGACGGCGTGCTCAACGAATCCATCGCGCAGTACCGCGACAATGGCTGGTGGGTCTACACCGACAGCCATACGCAGAAGAAGGTCGATCCGACCAGCTGGCGGCCAGCCACCAGCGACGATGACGACCAATAGTCGTGCCGCTGGCGAGGCCGTCTGCTTTCGAATAGCCTGAAGCCGTTGATATCGGGGCCGATTCGGAGCCTTCCGCTCCGCGTTCGCCCTCTTGCTCGGAGGAAATCGCAATGGGTGTCGAAAGTCTTCTCGTCTTCATCATCATCGGTGCCATCGCCGGCTGGCTCGCCGGTCTCATCGTCTCGGGTTTCGGCTTCGGCCTGATCGGCAACATCATCGTCGGCATCGTCGGCGCGTTCATCGCCGGCTGGCTGTTCCCGCGGATCGGATTTTCCATCGGCGGCGGTGTCATCGCCTCCATCATCCATGCCACGATCGGCGCCATCATCCTCCTGGTGCTGGTCAAGGTGCTGAAGCGAGCGTAAGGCTCCGACAATCAAGGGCGCGCCATGAACCAGAACAGACTCTATCTCATCATTGGCGCGCTCGTCGTCGCGGTCATCGTGCTCGGCGGCTATCTCTATCACGAGCAGACCAAGCCGAAGGGCGTCGAACTCAAGATCGACGACAAGGGCATTTCGATCCAGCAGAACTGACCCCGGTAGGTAACCGACCGGGATGCGGGAGCGCGACATGGGGGCTGGCGACGCGCCGCAGGGCGGTGAAGAGCCCAGGATCAGTGTTGCCGAGTGGGAAAGGCTGAACAGGCCGCCGAGACGAGAGGCCTGGCTGCGTTATGTCTGGCGCACATTTCGCTTTCTCAGGACCGCCGCGCCGGTCAGCGAATTGCACGGGCGGCAGCAGGCGTTTGGCGACGCGGTCGTTGCCTCCGTGGCCTTCAACCGGCCCGACGTGATCGAATGGCAAATCCACCTTGTGCGCCGGTATCTGGCCGAGCACGAGAGCTACATCGTGTTCGACAACTCCAAGAAGGAAGAGGCAAGGGAAGCGATCCGCGACCTTTGCCGGCGCCAGCATGTCCCCTATGTCGCCCTGCCGAGGAACAGGCTGGTCGTCAGCAGGTCGCACGGCCAGGCTCTCAACTGGATCGTGCGCAACTTCGTCACCGGCTTTGGTCCGAAGCTCTTCGGCTTCATCGACCACGATATCTTTCCCACGGAGCCGTTTTCGATCCGCGAAAGGCTGGGGGGCAGGCTCGCCTATGGCAGCATGCGGGACGACACGCCGACGCCGGGCGGCTGGTTTCTGTGGCCCGCCTTCTGCTTCTTCGACGGAAGCCTGCTGCGGCAACGACTGGATTTCGCTCCAAGCTACACGTTCCACATGGATTCCGGCGGCGGCAACTGGCCGCTGCTCTACCGGTCGATCGACCCGGCGCAGGTCAGGTTCACCGAAAACAGATTGCTGGCCTTCGGAGACGGAAACGATCCGCATGAGGATCATTTCATGTCTGTCGACGGCTGGCTGCATGTGACGAACGCATCGAATTGGCGAAAGCAGCCGGCCGACAGGCGCGAACATCTCGCCGCCCTGCTGCGGCAGGCCGGCGGCCCCGACCAGCCGGACGTGAAATTCGAACCGATCTGAAGCAAGCTCCGGGCGGGGCAACCCTCCGATCGGCTTGACCACGAGGGGTGTCTTGGGGCTTAATCGCAACCTCAAGGTGGGCATATAATTTTCAATGGGCTGGGACGGCGGGGCAATTCCCGATCCGTATCGTCATTCGGTTTCCGGGGGCGGAGAACCGATCGCGCGGATCGACTTCAAGGCTGGCGAGGCGGTGCGGGCGGCGCTCTCGGCGATCGGGCGCACCGAGGATTTGCGCTTTTCACCGGACAATCGATTGCTGGTGATTGCCGGCTATGCGCGCAAGCGGCTGCTGGTCCTTCGCGTCGACATCGAGGCCGGATCCGGAGGTCCCGCTGTCGCAGTTCGGAATTTCATGGAGCTGACATCGGACAATATGGGCGAAATCCATGGCCTGGATTTCATCGACGACCGCACTCTGGTGATCGGCAACCGCGACGGACACGCCGCGATCTTCGCCTTGCCAGCCGAGGAGCCGGCCGGCCAGAGCCGGGAAATATCGGCCATTCGCAAGGTGAAGGGCAGGGGGCCCTGCAAGCTGAATTCGCCCGGCTCCCTTGCCGTCAAGGTCGAGTCGCGCGGGCGTGTCAGTCTGCTTGTCTGCAACAACTATACGCATATGGTCACCCGGCACGTGGTCAACCGCTGGCTTGGCTATCGCACAACGAGCAACCGGCGGCTCCTGGCACGCGGTCTCGATATACCGGATGGCATTACTCTCAGCCATGACGGTCGGTGGGTCGCGATCAGCAGCCATGGCACCCAGGATGTGAAGCTCTACCGGATGTCCGCGTCGCTAGGCCCTGACACCGAGCCCGCCGGTGTTCTTGTGAATGCCGGCTATCCGCATGGCGTGCGCTTCAGCGGGGATGACCGGCACATCATCGTCGCCGACGCGGGCAGCCCGTTGGTGAATGTCTATGCCAGCGAGGGTGGCTGGGACGGGCAGCGCGCGCCCGTGCGCTCGGTCCCGGTACTCGACGAGGAAAGTTTCCTGCGCGGCAGGGCCAGCGTCGAGGAAGGAGGCCCGAAGGGCATCGACATCGACCGGTCGAACAGCGTCATGGCGATGACCTGCGAGGAGCAGACGCTGGCATTTTTCTCCCTTGCATCGATCATCGGTTCGCGGGCCAGCAGTGCCGCTTCTGTTGAATAGTCAGAGGCAATTATAGGGTTTGGCCGAAGGGCCGCAGAGCGCGAGGCATGGGCCGCGTTCAGAAAATCGTAAGGGTTTTCAAAAGCCTGCATAAACCATGCTTTAACCCGCCCTTAAATCGCCGCATCTACTCTTCAACCGGAACGCCATTGGCACCGGGGATAGCAAGCGCAGCGCATGGCGAACCGCAGAGACAGCCGCATCGAGCCCAGCTTCGAGGGACCGCCACAGGCGCGCTCTTCCTCGGGCCTTTCGGTGAGCGAGGAGGACCGCGTCGTGCCGAGCAACCGCAAAGCCTCCGCGAAGCGCAAACCGTCCAAGGCGAAATCCCAGCGTGGCGGGCGCGGCAGAAGCCGGCGCGGCCTGTTCGGCGTGCTTGGCCGGCTGTTTTACTGGTGCTTCGTGCTTGCCATCTGGGGCGGCATCGCCGTCGCCGGTGTGGTGATCTACTATGGCGCCAAGATGCCGGCGGCCACGACCTGGTCGATCCCTGACCGCGCGCCCAACATCAAGATCGTCTCGGCCGACGGTCAGTTGATCGCCAACAGAGGCATGAGCGGCGGCGAGGCGGTCGGCCTGCACGAAATGTCGCCCTATATCCCGGAGGCGGTGATCGCCATCGAGGACCGCCGCTTCTACTCGCATTTCGGCGTCGATCCGATCGGCCTGTCGCGCGCCATGGTGACCAACCTGCTCGGCGGACACTTCTCGCAGGGCGGCTCGACGCTGACCCAGCAGCTGGCGAAGAACCTGTTCCTGACGCCCGACCGCACGCTGGAGCGCAAGGTGCAGGAAGTGCTGCTGTCGTTGTGGCTGGAGCACAAGCACACCAAGGACCAGATCCTCGAAATGTACCTCAACCGGGTCTATTTCGGCTCCGGCGCCTATGGCGTGGAGGCGGCTTCGCGGCGCTATTTCGGCAAGAGCGCGCGAGACGTCACCCTCTCGGAGGCGGCCTTGCTGGCCGGCCTTCTGAAAGCGCCGTCGCGGCTGTCACCGGCGCGCGATCCCAAGGCCGCCGAGGAGCGCTCGCAACTGGTGCTCGCCGCGATGCGCGAGGAAGGCAAGATCAGCGAGAAGGAGCTTAAGACGGCGCTCAGCGCGCCGGCGACGCGTTCGCCGTCCTACTGGACTGGTTCGGAAAACTATGTCGCCGACACCATCATGGAAGAACTGCCCGACCTGATCGGCGACGTGCGCGGCGACATCGTCATCGACAGCACCGTCGATCTGACACTGCAGAAGCTCGCCGAACAGTCGATCCGCAAGCTGATCGACGACAGCGGCAAGAAGCTCAACGTGACCCAGGGCGCGCTGGTGTCGATCGACGATTCCGGCGCGGTGCGCGCCATGGTCGGCGGCTATGATTATTCGACCAGCCAGTTCGACCGCGCCTCGGAGGCGCGCCGGCAGCCGGGCTCGGCCTTCAAGCCCTTCGTCTACATGGCGGCGCTGGAAGCCGGCCGCACGCCCGACAGCATCCGCAACGATGCGCCGATCAAGATCGGCAACTGGACCCCCGACAATTACGGCGGCAAATATTTCGGCAAGGTGACGCTGGCGACGGCACTTGCCAAGTCGCTGAATTCGGTCGCCGCCCAGCTGACCATGGAAGTCGGTCCCAACGCCGTGGTCGAGGCCGCGCACCGCATGGGCATCCAGTCCGACCTGCAGGCCAACACCTCGATCGCGCTCGGCACGTCGGAGGTGACGCCGCTTGAGCTGACCTCGGCTTACGTGCCGTTCGCCAATGGCGGCTACAAGCCCGACATCCATTTCATCCGCCGCATAACTGGCGCGGACGGCAAGGTGCTCTATGACAGCGGCGGCAGCGGCAGCGCGCCGCGCGTGATCAAGCCGGAGATCGTCGGCATGATGAATTCGATGATGACCGGCACGGTCGAGGTCGGCACCGCCAAGAAGGCGGCCTTCGCCTGGCCGTCGGCCGGCAAGACCGGTACCAGCCAGAATTCGCGCGACGCATGGTTCGTCGGCTACACCGCCAACCTGACCACCGGCGTGTGGTTCGGCAATGACGACGGCACGCCGATGAAAAAGGTCACCGGCGGTGCGCTGCCGGCGCAGGCCTGGCACGAATTCATGGTCGCGGCGCATGAGGGCGTGCCGGTGCGGCCATTGCCCGGCACATGGAAGTCGACGCCGCCCGATACGATCGTGCCCGACGATATTCCCTCGGTGGACAACAATCAGCAGGCGCCGGTTCCGTCGGTCACCGTTGGCCAGCAGCAACCGCAGACAACCCGGACGTCCGACCCGGCGCCACAGCCGGCCGCGCCCGTGCGCGCCGCGCGGCCGGCCCAGACCGTCGATGCCGATGGCTTCAACATGCCGTCGGACGACGGCACCACCGCCTCGGTCGGGCATCCCGTACCCCCCGGCAGCGTAGGCGGTCCGCTGAAGAAGCGGCAGACCTCGATCCTGGACATTCTGGGCGGCGGCTGAAGGGGCTGTCGTCCAGCGGCGTCAATCCGCCTCTCGCCAGCGTCACGGTGTTCGGCTACATCTCCGCCCGGAGACCGTGACATGGCTGAACCAGATACCAGAAAAACCATCGTGCTGACCGGCGCCAGCCGGGGCATCGGCCATGCCACGGTCAAGCGCTTTTCACGCGAGGGCTGGCGCGTCATCACCTGCTCCCGCCAGGCCTTTGCCGAGGATTGCCCGTGGCCGGCTGGCCCCGAAGATCACATCAAGGTCGATCTCGCCGATCAGGAGGATGTCGGCATAGCGGTGTCGGAAATCCGCCACCGGCTGGAGGCGCATGGCGGCCAACTCCATGCGCTGGTCAACAATGCCGGCATTTCGCCCAAGCTCAAGGACGGCAACGGCCGGATGAACTCGATCGATACGCCGATGCATGTCTGGCGCGACGTGTTCCAGGTCAATTTCTTCGCGCCGATCATGCTGGCGCGCGGCCTGTTCAAGGAGCTGGCGGCGGCGAAAGGCTCGATCGTCAACGTCACCTCGATCGCCGGCACGAGGGTGCACCCTTTCGCCGGCACCGCCTATGCGACATCGAAGGCGGCGCTCGGCTCGCTGACACGCGAGATGGCGCATGATTTCGGCCCGCACGGCATCCGTGTCAACGCGATCGCGCCGGGCGAAATCGACACCGCGATCCTGTCACCGGGCACGGAAAAGATTGTCGAGACGATCCCGCTGAGGAGGCTGGGCACCACGGCCGAGGTCGCCGACATCATCTACTTCCTGTGTTCGCCGCAGTCGTCCTATGTGTCCGGCTCGGAAATCCACATCAATGGCGGCCAGCACGTCTGAGCCGGCCGGGCTCAGCTTGAGGACACGCTTCAAGTCATGGTCAGCACTGCCTTGCCGCTGAAGCTGCGCTGGCGCAGCGCCTCCAGGGCCTCAGCGATCCCGGTCCACGGCACGGTCAGGGCTATGCGGGTTTCGAGCCGGCCAGCCACGACCATGGCGAGAAGCAAGGCGATATCGGCGCCGATGCTTGGACCCGACGCATAATAGGCGAATGTCTGAAGCCTCGCGCCCTCGTGCCCCGGCACGAATTGCCGGAATCCGATAGGCGTCAGCTCGCCGCTGCTCGAGCCGAACATGACGATGGTTCCCCCCGGCGCTACCTGTTCGATCGCACGCGCCAGGCTTTCGCCGCCGACGGATTCGGTGATGAGCGAAAACGGCCCCGTGGCCAGATCGATCGAGGCGACGACCCGCCCGGCTCCCAGTTGGCGAAGATCCTCCTCGTGACGGGAGGCGGCAACCGCCGTGACCAGCCCGCCTTGCTCGCGTGCGATCTGGACCTGGAAACGGCCGACCGCACCGCTCGCGCCCGTGATCAGCACCTTGAGGCCGGCAAGGTCACCGCCGTGGCGCAACGTCCTCAGCGCCGTCGTGCCGGCTACCGGGAGTGTTGCCGCTGACGCGAAGGCGACGGCATCCGGGACGATGGCGAGGCGGTCCGTGGGCACCGTGACACGTTCGGCCCAACCGCCCTGGTCGACGAGAGCCGCGACTCGCGTGCCGGCGGCCGGCCCGGAACCATCGGCCGCGGCTTTCTCGACCACGCCGACAATGTCCTGGCCGGGGATGAAGCCGTTCGGGCGGATGGCGAGCAGGCGCAGTTCGCCTCGGTTCAACGAGGTCGCGTGAACCGACACCAGCGCCTCGTTGGCGAGCGGCCTCGGCTCATCGAAATCGGCGAGCTTCAGGCCACCGTTGCCGTCTGGGGACGTTACCAAAGCGAGCATTCCAATCCACCTCCTGCTGTTAGGTGGCGGCGGTATCGATGCGCGCCACTACTGGACTGCAGGAAGTCTATCGGTTTGCTTGGTCGAAGAATTTAGCTATGCTGGCACTTAATCGCTAAAAGCAGTCAATCATGAGACAGCCTCTCCGTTACCCCTGGGTCGACTTCGACGTCGACGAAATTCCTGCGCCGGCCATCGCTGTGCGCGTCGACGTTACCGAGACGCGCGCGGAGGTCGCCGCCCACTGGCACCGCAAGGGACAACTCGTCTTCGCGCTTGGCGGCGGTGTCACCTGCCGTGTGCCGAGCTGCATGTGGATGGTTCCGCCGCATTGCGGGGTGTGGATTCCCGGGAGCATGGAGCACAGCAACATCGCCACGGCCAATGCCCGGATCTTTTTCGTCTACATCGAGCCGGGCGCCGCCGAACTGCCAGACCGCTGCTGCACGCTTTCGATTTCCCCCCTGCTGCGCGAGCTGATCATCGAACTGTCCGACAGTGTGCAGGACGACCCGGCGAGAGATGAACTCTTGACCAGAATTCTGCTTAACGAGTTGCCGCGCATGCCCGTACAGCAACTGCATCTGCCGATCTCGTCCGAGCCCCGGCTCCGCAGGATCGCCGACGCGCTGGCGCAGGACCCGGCCGACCGCAGCACTCTTGCCGAATGGGCCGGCCGCGTCGCGCTCAGCGAAAGCAGCCTCGCCCGCCTGGTGGTCAAGGAGACAGGGTTGAGTTTCGGGCGCTGGCGCCAGCAACTGCACCTGATCGTCGCCATTCGGGAACTCGCCTCGGGCGCCAGCGTACAGCAGGTGTCAGGCGATCTGGGCTATGCCTCGGTCACCGCCTTCATCACCATGTTCAGGAAGGCGCTCGGAAAACCGCCGGCGAAATATCTCGGCAGCATCGCCCAGCACGGTGGTTCCGCCTTCGTGGCGTGACTATTCAGGCCGCCGACGGTTCGGTAGCTTGCGGCTTGTTGCCCAGCACCTCTTCGACGATGCCGCGCGCGATCTCGCGCTCACCCATGATCACCGTGTTGGCGCCAAGGCCCTTCAGATGCTCGACCTCGGCATCGGAATGGGCGCGGGCGACGACGTTGATGGCAGGGTTGGCGGCGCGGGCGCGCAGCACGATCTGGCCGGCCTCGAAGGCGTTGGGAATGGCAAGGATCAGCCGCTTCGCGCCTTCCGGATTGGCGGCCGAGAACACTTCGGCATTGGCGGCATTGCCGGCGACGGTCTCGATGCCGTCGGCCTTCAGCCTCGCCAGCGTCTTGTCGGCATCCTCGATGACGAGGAAGGGTTGACCAGCCTCTTTCAGCGCCGCGCCGACGAGGCCGCCGACCCGGCCGTAGCCGATCAGGATGGCATGGCCGGTGAGTGCTGTCCTGGGCGGCGGACCGTCTTCGTTCCTGGATGTCGCGGCGACCGACGCCACCTGTCCTGGCGAGGTTGCCGGGCCGACCGGCTTCGCGTCCGCTGGCGGCGCCGCCTTGGCGGCGCGGGCCTCCAGCCATGGCTTCATCCAGTCGATGACAAGGAACATCAGCGGATTGAGCAGGATCGAGAGGATGGCGCCGGCAAGGATGAGGTCGCGGCCCTGTTCGGGCAGCAGTTTCAGCCCGACGCCGAGCTCGGCAAGGATGAAGGAGAACTCGCCGATCTGGGCAAGGCTCGCCGAAATCATCAATGCCGTGGCCAGGGGATAGCCGAAGGCGACGACGATGACGAAGGCGGCCAGCGACTTGCCGATGACGATGATGGCCAGCGTCGCCAGGATCGGCAGGCCGTTGCTGACCAAGCTGAACGGGTCGAACAGCATGCCGACCGAGACGAAGAACAGCACCGAGAAGGCATCGCGCAGCGGCAGCGATTCCTCCGCGGCGCGGTGGCTGAGTTCGGACTCGCTCATGATCATGCCGGCGAAGAAGGCGCCCAACGCCAGCGAGACGCCGAAGAGTTTTGCCGCGCCGAAGGCGACGCCGAGCGCGATGGCCAGAACCGACAGCCGGAACAGCTCGCGCGACCCGGTGTGGGCGACATAGTGCAGGATCCAGGGAATGACCCGGCGGCCGACCACCAGCATGACGACGACGAAGGCGACGACCTTGGCCAGCGTTATGCCGACGACGCCCCAGATGCCATAGCTGGCCGGCAGCGACAGAAGGCCGCTCGAATGCGTGTCCACCTGCTCCTGACCACCGAGCACGCCGGCAAGGGCCGGCAGCAGGACCAGCGCCAGCACCATCGCCAGATCCTCGACGATCAGCCAGCCGACCGCGATGCGGCCACGTTCGGTTTCGATCAGCCGGCGTTCCTGCAGGGCGCGCAACAGCACCACCGTGGAAGCGACCGACAGCGCCAGGCCGAAGACCAGTCCTGCGCCCATCGACCAGCCGAGCATCCATGACAGTCCGACACCGAGCAGCGTGGCAAAGCCGATCTGGACGATGGCGCCCGGCACGGCGATGGCGCGCACCGACAGCAGGTCCTTGAGCGAGAAATGCAGGCCGACGCCGAACATCAGCAGGATGACGCCGATTTCGGCTAGTTCGTTGGCGAGGCCCGCATCGGCGACGAAGCCGGGCGTGTTCGGCCCGACCAGCACGCCCGCTACGAGATAGCCGACCAGCGGTGGAATTCGGAAGCGGTTGGCGAGAGCCCCGAAGACGAAAGCCAGCCCCAGACCGGCGACGATGGTGGCGATAAGGGGCGTGTCATGCGGCATTGTCTAT
>NZ_JAFKIC010000320.1 GCF_017306585.1 Mesorhizobium sp.
GCCGTAGACGTCGCAGATCTTGACGTATTCAGCGGGCTCCGGCTCGGCGACGACGACGGCGTCGGCGGCGCGCGCACCGGAAACTGCGATCAGGGCCGCAGCGGAGCCGAGAAGAAGGCTCTTGATGTTCATTTTCTGACCTCCAGTCAGAATCGCGAGCGAAGGTCAGCGAGAAGTGACAAAAATCGAGATTTTCAGCTTTATTTCAAATGATTAGCTTTAAAGATCGTCAGGGGGCGTCGTCCGCGAAAAAACGCTTGTTTGCGAACGCCTTGCCGGATCCGCTCTTGAAATAGCGCTCGAGTTGCCGTGCATTGGCCTCGGTTTCGACCGCGATTACGTCTTCAGCGCGACAGGCAGGTGAGCCTTGGTCGAAGTCACGTAGCCTGATTGATGCGATTCGAACCGGCGTCGAAGGTCGTTTGTCGACCCGACATAGACGTCACCATTATAGAGCTGCAGGAAATAAACGTACCACATGGCCCCCTCCGCTACTTCGTAGCTTCGGGCGACCCGAAGCCCGCAGGGCGTAGGGTGGCGGAGAGGATGGGATTCGAACCCACGAGAAGCTTTTGACCTCTACTCCCTTAGCAGGGGAGCGCCTTCGACCACTCGGCCACCTCTCCGTTGCGCCGCTGGATAAAGAAAAGCGCCGGCACAATCAACAAGCCCGCGTCATTAATATGGAAAAATAAGAGCGTACCAGGCGCGGCATCCACGCGATGCGGCGCTTCTGCGGCAATTCCCTGGCCGGCGATTCCAGGCCCCGCCATGATTCCGTCGGCCGATTGCCGGATTCGCCGGGAAACAGGCCGATGCAGCGGGCCTGATGGTTAACGAGAGCTTTCTGAGTGGGGCCAAATCGTGTCATTTGTGCAACAACGCTGGGGGATAGCAGCCGAACAGCCCTTTCGCCGGTACGATCGTTGTTGAACGCTGCCGGCTCATGGGTAATGTCACATTCGAAGGAGCGGCGCGGTGCGCATCTTTTTCGGTAGTGGGGATGGGGCAGGGAACGCTGTCCTTCAGCAAAGAATACCCAGACCCGTTTTTTAACTTTTGACTGGAGGTCAGAAAATGAACATCAAGAGCCTTCTTCTCGGCTCCGCTGCGGCCCTGATCGCAGTTTCCGGTGCGCGCGCCGCCGACGCCGTCGTCGTCGCCGAGCCGGAGCCCGCTGAATACGTCAAGATCTGCGACGTCTACGGC
>NZ_JAFKIC010000240.1 GCF_017306585.1 Mesorhizobium sp.
GAGCGAATAGCGAATAGCGAATAGCGAATAGCGAATAGCGAATAGCGAATAGCGAATAGCGAATAGCGAATAGCGAATAGCGAATAGCGAATAGCGAATAGCGAATAGCGAATATAACGGCGACACTTCTGTAAACAGGAGCAAGCCATATTCGCTTTGTTCCCCTATTCGCTATTCGCTATTGGCTCTCTCACAGCCAGCCGTTCTTCCGGAACCGCCAGTAGAGGAACGCGCAGATCAGCGCGATCACCGTCAGAACGATGGGATAGCCATATTCCATTTTCAGTTCCGGCATGTCGGTGAAGTTCATGCCATAGATCCCGGCGAATGCGGTCGGCACGGCAAGAATAGCCGCCCAGGAGGCGAGTTTCTTGGAGATCGCCGTTTCCTGGCTTTGACCGACCAGCAAACTGGCTTCGAAAGCGAAGGCCAGCACCTCGCGCAGGCTGTCGATCTTTTCCTGGACGGTGCGGATGTGGTCCGTCACGTCGCGGAACAAAGGATGCATGGCTGAATGGATCTGCGGCAGGTCGGCGCTGGTCAGCCGGCGGCAGACCTCGACCAGCGGCAGTGCCGCATTGCGCAGGCGCAGGAGATCGCGGCGCAACATGTAGAGCCGCTCGATATCGGGACCGGTCATCGGCTTCAAAAGCACCCTGTCCTCGATTGCCTCGACCTCGTCCTCGATCTGCTCAAGCACGGGCATGTAATTGTCGACGATGAAATCGAGAATGGCGTAGAGGACGAAATCCTCGCCCTTGGCCAGCGAGTGCGGACAGCTTTCCCAATGCTGGCGAACGGCGGCATACGATGTCGACGGACCATGCCGGACGCTGACGATGTAGCCCGAGCCGACGAAAAGATGCGTCTCGCCGAAAGTGACGCGGCCATCGATCAGCTGCGCGGTGCGCGCGACAATGAACAGGGCATCGCCATATTGCTCGATCTTGGGCCGCTGGTGCGGGTGCTCGGCATCCTCGATCGCCAGTTCATGCAGATGGAACTGTGCCTGGACACGCAGCAGAAGGTCGCCATCCGGCTCGAGCAGTCCTATCCAGACCACGTGCCCGGATTTCTTGGCCCATTCGCCGGCTTCCTCGATCGGAATGTCGGCGATGCGCCGCCCGGCAGTGTATACACTGGAGGCGATGATGCCCGATGTCGGCGGCGCGGGCTTGAACTCCCTGATATATTCCATCGCAGCCTCCCGAAAGCCCGGCCTTCGCAGGACACAACGAGCTTACCGGGACAGTCTAGCGCAATATGATCGAGCGTTCGAGGGGCCGTGGGCGGCTCACTTTGCCGGCATCGAGGCGGAGAGACTGATCTTGTCGGTCTTATCGCCCTTCGGCCGGTCGGCGGGCATCTGATCACCCGTGACGATGTAGTAGATCGTCTCGGCGATGTTGGTGGCATGATCGCCGATGCGCTCGATGTTCTTGGCGCAGAAAAGCAGATGCGTGCAGGGCGTGATGTTGCGCGGATCTTCCATCATGTAGGTCAGCAACTCGCGAAACAGCGAGGTGTACATGGCGTCTATCTGGTCGTCACGGTCGCGCACGAAGCCGATCTTCTCGACGGAGCGCGACGCGTAGACATCGAGCACTTCCTTGAGCTGGGTCAACGCAAGGTTGGCCAAGGCTTCGAGACCGCGAAACAGGCTGGTCGGCTGGCGGCCATCGATGACGGCGACGACACGCTTGGCAACGTTCTTGCCGAGGTCGCCCACCCGTTCGAGATCGGCCGAGATGCGGATCGCGCCGACGATCTCGCGCAGGTCCGTCGCCATCGGCTGGCGCTTGGCGATGATGACGATCGCCTTGTCGTCGATCTCGCGCTGTCCTTCATCCAGCACGGTATCGTCGCGGATGACTTTCTGGGCCAGTCCCGGATCGGCATTGACCAGGGCGGCTACCGCCTGCTCGACCATGCGTTCGGCATGACCGCCCATCGCGGCGATGCGCTTCGACAGATATTTCAGTTCCTCGTCATAGGCGCTCATTATGTGCACGGACTGCATGGTCGAAATGCCTTCCCACCGAGTGTCTTGATTTTTGAGTCGTTTCCTCGAATCCCCGCTGATACGCTACCCGGATGACAGAAAAAAGAAACGGGCCGGTGGAAAACTAGGGCGATATCAGTGCGCCGGCAAATGGACCGAGAAGGCTGCGCCTTTGCCGACCTCGGACTTGATCGTCAGCCTGGCATTGTGGCGCGTCAGTATGTGCTTGACGATCGACAGGCCGAGCCCGGTGCCCTTCTGGGTCCGGCTGGTCTCGACATCGATGCGGTAGAATCGTTCGGTGATGCGCGGAATGTGCTCTTCGGGAATGCCGGGGCCGAAATCCCTGATCGTGACGTCGATGCCGGGCTCGACATCCTCATCGTCACGCGAGATCGACACCAGGACACGGCCGCCCGACTGTCCGTATTTGCAGGCGTTTTCCAGAAGGTTCTCGAACACCTGGAACAGTTCGTCACGGTCGCCCGGGACGTTGAGAGGCCCCTTGGCGAAATTCCGCTCTATAGCGACATTGTTTTCCCGGGCCAGCGGGGCAAGTGAATCGATGACGCCGTCGACCGTCTGGCGCAGGTCGACCTCGGTGCCGGGCTTCAGATAAGGTTTCATCTCCAGCCGCGACAGCGACAGGAGGTCGTCGATCAGCCGCGCCATCCGGCCTGTCTGGTTCTGCATGATCTGCAGGAACTGTTCGCGTGCCGCCGGGTCGTTGCGGGCCGGCCCGCGCAGCGTCTCGATGAACCCCGCAATCGAGGCGAGCGGCGTGCGCAATTCATGGCTGGCATTGGCGATGAAGTCGGCGCGCATGCGGTCGATGCGTCGCGCTTCGCTCTGATCCTTGAACACCAGCACATAGAGGTCGGTGCCGTGACCTACCGAGGACGCGCTGACCCGGTAGGCCCGTTCGACCGGCAGTTTCTCGGTATAGTCGACGACATCCGAAGCGACAGCGCCCGACAGCACGCTGTCCAGCAGGGCCTGCATTTCCGGTGCCCGGAATTTCAGCGGCAGCGATATGCCCGGCGCGATGCCGCCAAAGGCCGCGAAGGCGGCGGCATTGGCATGGACGATCGTGGCGGCATGATCGAAGATGATGAGCGGATCGGCGACGGCCGCCGCCAGATATTCACCCGAAAGCCGCTGCAGACCGATCGCCTCGATCGCGGCGGCGGCGTCTGCGGACTGGCGCGCTCCGCCGGCCGGCAACAGCGCCGCCCCGAACAGGATGGCGAGCGCGGGCGCCAGCACATAGGCGGAGATACCGCCAAGGAAATAGACAGCCAGAACCGCGACAAAACCCGCCAGGATCAGCCAGCGGCCGTTCCATAACCGGGTGGCGATGGTCTGCGCCGCATCCTTGTCTTCCGCGCCCCGGTCAGCCATTCGCCCCTGCGTCCCGCATTGCCAGGTTTCACCGGCCTGGCAACTTTCGTGCTGGACCGGCAGGAAGGCCCCCAATAGCATGAGTCCGGAAGCTGGAAAGGTTTGTCTCGATGAAAAATGCCAAGGAAAAGCCCGCTGAAACGGCCAAGGGGCCGTTGAAGCTCAAGATCGCCGGCAAGGAGCGGGAATTCGATATCGAGAACCCGAAGCTTCCGGATTGGGTCGAGGACAACAAGCTGACCGCGGGCGACTATCCTTACGACAAGAAGATGAAGAGCGAGGAATATGACGAAACGCTCGAGAAACTGCAGATCGAACTGGTCAAGGCGCAGGCCTGGCTGCAGGCTACCGGCAAGCGGGCGATGGCGCTGTTCGAGGGTCGCGACGCCGCCGGCAAGGGCGGCACGATCTTCGTGGTTCGCCAGTACCTCAACCCGCGCACCGCGCGCAATGTCGCGCTGACCAAGCCGACCCCGACCGAGCTTGGGCAATGGTACTACCAGCGTTATATCGACCACTTCCCGACCTCGGGTGAATTCGTCACCTTCGACCGCTCCTGGTACAACCGCGCCGGCGTCGAGCCGGTGATGGGTTTCTGCACCCCGGAACAGCATGAAAAGTTTCTCGACGAAACGCCGCATTTCGAGCGGATGATCGTCAATGACGGCATCCACTTCTTCAAATTCTGGTTGAACATCGGGCAGGAAACGCAGTTGGAGCGCTTTCACGATCGCCGCTACAGCCCGCTGAAGAGCTGGAAGTTTTCGCCGATCGACATTGCCGGCATCACCAAGTGGGACGACTACACCAAGGTGCGCGACACCATGTTCGAGCGGACCCACAAGGAGTTCGCGCCATGGATCATCGTGCGCGCCAACGACAAGCGCCGCGCACGGCTGGCGGTGATGCGCCGCATTCTCTTGTCGCTGCCTTATGAGGGACGCGATCTCGATGTCATCGGCAAGGAGGACAAGAAGATCATCGGCGACGGGCCGTCGTTCCTCGGCAAGGAAGGCTGACTTTGACCGTGCCGCGCGGTGTTCCGCGCGGCACGGCATTCCCGGGCCAATTCAGGCCGCGAGCCTGGCGATGCGTTGCAGGCGGCGCAGCGTGGCGTCATCCTGCAACGCTTGCTGGAACAGCGATATTTCCTCGTCGATGCGGTCGCACAAGGCGCCGGGATTTCCCTTGAGCAGGCCGCGCGTCTGAAGCAGGGCCGCGACCGGTTTCTTGGCGAGTTGCCTTGCCCGGCCGAGCGTGGCCTCCTCGACGCCGTCATGCACGATCTCGGCAACGAGCCCAAGCGCCCTGGCGTCCTCGGCGTGAAGCGTGTCGCCGAGACAGAAGAAGCGGAAGGCGCCGGCATAGCCCAGCTTCTGCGGCGCCAGGATGCTGGTCGCCGCGTCCGGCACCAGGCCGAAATCGACAAACGGCACCCGGAAAGTGCTCGCGCTCGATGCAATCACCATGTCGCAGTGAAACAGGATAGTGCAGCCGACGCCGACAGCATCGCCGTCGACGCAGGCCAGGATGGGCTTGGGAAACGTCGCCAAAGTGCGGAACATGTCGGTGACGGCGGCGATCAGTTTCTGGTGCTTGGTGGCGTCGAGGAATTCGGAGAAGTCGCCGCCAAGGCAGAAACAGCCCGCCAGGCCACGCAGCACGACGACACGGACCTCGTCATTGTCCGCGGCTTCATGGAACGTCCTGGCAAGGCTCTCATAGGCCCTTCTGTCGAGCACCGGCCGGCCGTCGGTCGACGAAACGGTGACGATCAGCGTGTGATTGCGCAGTTCAGGCTGCGGGTGCATGAACGTCTCCGATCTCATGACGCCCTCCTTTGCCCGAACATGTCGGGATACCCCCTGGCCAGAACAGGCGCGTGGTGATTGCGGCGCGAGCGCACCACCTCCAGCGTGTGCTCGTTGAAGGTGAGGAGCGTCGCCACGACCTGCTGGTTGCCATAGGTGCGCTGATAACCCAGCGGCGTCGCCAGGAAATGCAGTTGCAGTGCGCGCAGCACCCACATCGGCTCGAACTCGATGATCACCCTGTCAACGCCGCGCTTCAGCCCCCACTCGACGAAGCCGGCGATCAATTCCGTGCCGACGGTCGAAACGCCGCGACGGCCGTCGCGGAAACCGGTGGCCACGGCATAGCGGGTCAGTTCCCAGATGTTTGGGCCCGAGGGCGGCGTTCCTTCGGAAAGGTCGGTCAAAACTTCGGTCAGCAGATGGGGCCGCGTGGTCGGCAGCATCCGCTGATAGCCGGCTATTTCATTGCCCCTGATGACGATCTGATGCACCGCCTCGTCATGGTCGAATTGATCAACTTCGAATCCGTCCGGGCGCCGAAGGTCCTCCCACCCCATCTCTTCGACAAATATCTGGTAACGCAGCCGATGGACGGCCTCCCACAAGTCAGGACGTTCCATCAGTTCTTGGGTTGTAAGACAAAAAAGCATTCCGTCGTCTCCTGGGTTTAAGAGGAAGATACGGCCGTGCTTCGATGAGAAAATTGCGTGATCACGTAGGCAAGAAGTTCTAGGCCGGCACGGCCGTCCTAGCTAATGTAGCCGCGCCGTATCGCCTCGGCGACTGCCTGCACCCGGTT
Organism: Mesorhizobium sp.; assembly: GCF_017306585.1. Classification (GTDB taxonomy): domain Bacteria; phylum Pseudomonadota; class Alphaproteobacteria; order Rhizobiales; family Rhizobiaceae; genus Mesorhizobium. The sequence continues at coordinate 6,017 of NZ_JAFKIC010000240.1, forward strand.
GACGGCACCGAGTTTGCTTTTGGCGTTAAGAAGATGTTTCTCCGAGGTGTGTTCGGAGATGCCGAGGATTTGCGAGATCTCCCATTCCGACTTGCCGACGGCGGCCCATTGCAGGCACTCGCGCTCGCGTGGCGTCAACTCGATATGGTCGATGGTTTTGCCGGCCATGGTGTGGAGCTGCATGGCGCGGCCGATGGCATAGGTCGAGACAAGCGACACCAGGCCGAACTCGGCCGCCGACAGTTCCACCGCCTCGCCACCCAGCGACACCATAACGATGTGGCCATCGAGCGTGATCAGCGGAAAGGCCAGACCGTCGCGCAGCTTGAAGGAGCCGGCATCGCCCATGACTTCGCCGCTGCTCTTGTCGATGCGCACGCCTTGCGCGGCTTCCTGCCACTTGAACGGCGCCTGCAACTGTTTCATGTGGCTGACCACGGGATCGTGATCGACATAGTTGCGCGCGACGTAGCGCTCCAGCCATTCGACCGGCCAATCGCACAGCAGCACGTGCTGCTTCTGCTGCCCGGTCGGCGTGCCCGGCTGCGGGACGGTTCCCGCCATCAGCGCCGTCAGGCCAAAATCCGACGTTATGCCCAACAGTCTTTCGCAGACCGCAGCCGCCGTTCCGGCGTGCTGCAATTGGTCAATGTATTCCAGTGTCCGATCGAACTGAACCATCGCAACATCAACCCCATGTTGCCTTATGCATTGGGATCGATGGTCCGCGCGTTGCCCGCACTTTGCCACCGACCGCGGATTGCAATGCGCACATTTCCGGTTGTGGTTCTCGACCCTGGTACCCCCACCAAGGCAGCCACCGCTATTTGCAAACGCACCAGACCATATCCTGAAATTGGCGCGTTGAAATCAAAAAGCATTGTGCCTGTATCATTTTCGTACCAAAACCGGTGCATAGGCCGGGGCAGCGGAGTTCTATCGTGGCGTTCCAATGGAGGTCCCTGATCCTGGCGGCGGCGCTGATCGCAGCGCCGTCATGGGTTCTGGAAGCGCGCGCGGCGGAGCCGCAGGTACCCGTATTGTGGGACGCCAAGGAGCGGCTGCCCAAGCCCGACCTTTCGGCCCTCCCCCGGCTGCGGTTCCTGACGACGACGGATTTTCCGCCGTTCAATTTCCTCGACGGCTCGGGAAAACTCTCCGGTTTCCATATCGATCTGGCGCGCGCCATCTGCGCGGAACTCGGCGTGGCCGACAAATGCCAGATCCAGGCATTGCCCTGGGCCGAACTCCAGGGCGCGCTCGAGAAGGGCGAAGGCGAGGCGATCATCGCCGGCATCGCCGCGACGGCCCAGTCGCGCCAGACATACGCCTTCTCACGCTCCTATCTGCAGTTTCCGGCGCGCTTCATCATGCCGAAGGCCAAAGCGCTGGCGGAACCCATCTTCGACAAGCTGCATGGCAAGCGCATCGGCGTCATCGCGGGCTCGGCGCATGAGCGCATGCTGCGCGACTATTTCCGGACGGTTCAGGTCGTCACCTTCGATGGACCGGAAGCGCTCTACGGCGATCTCAAGGCCGGCAAGATCGATGCCGCCTTCGGCGACGGCATGCGCTTCGCCTTCTGGCTTGGCGGCTCGGACGCAGCCGGCTGCTGCCGCTTCGCCGGCGGCCCCTATCTGGCGCCTGAATATCTGGGAACGGGCATGGCCATCGCCACAAAGGCGGACAATCCGGCGCTGGCAGCGGCACTCGACTACGCACTGCAGGAGGTTTCGATGAAGGGAACCTTCTCCGAATTCTACCTGCGCTACTTCCCGGTCAGCTTTTTCTGATCCGGCCGGTCAGCTTTTTCTGATTCCCGGTCGATCCCGTCAGGTCAGCGTCCGAAGCCGCGCCTTCGCCGCACGGCCGATTGCCGCAACGGTCAGCGTGTCGAGATCGAGCTGGCGGCGGATCAGCTGTAGCACGCGCACTTCTTCCATCCGCATCTCCAGATCGACGGCGGCCACCTCGAAAGCTGCGGCGTAGGCAGTGTCGCGCAGCCGCTCCGGCAGCACTTCGGCAACCTGGGCCAGGACCCCCTCGAGACCATCCTTTTCGTGCAGCAGCTTCTGGCAGGCCTGGGCGACGGGAACCAGCCGGTCGTGCCTGAAATCCTCGAACACCGGCCACGAGCGGACAACCTCGCCGATCCGCGCCAGTTCGACATCGGTCATGTCACGATCCGAGGCGGAGGTGATGACCATCAGGTAGATCAGGGCTTCATGCGGTGTCGGCGACGGCATTCTTTACTCCTTTGACGGGCTTCGAAGGTAGGAACGCACCATCGACGCCGCAAGGAAAAAGGGCAGCCACGCGTTGACGCTCCGGCCATGCGCGCCTAGAGACCGGATGAAAATCGACACTTGCGCCCATGCCAGCGAACGGCTGGCCGGCGAACAATTTGGAAAACACGACCATGGCGGGATCAAACCTCATCGATCTCAATCCCGAACTGCTGGCGGCAGCGGCCGAGAGCAAGGCCTGGCCGTTCGAGGAAGCCAAAAAGATCATCGAGCGTTACAAGGGCGGCGACTTTCCCGAAACGGTCCTGTTCGAGACCGGCTATGGACCGTCGGGCCTGCCGCATATCGGCACGTTCGGCGAGGTGGCGCGCACATCAATGGTGCGTCATGCCTTCCGCGTGCTGACGCAGGACAAGGTCGCGACCAAGCTGCTGTGCTTTTCCGACGACATGGACGGCATGCGCAAGATTCCCGACAATGTGCCGGATCGCGCCGCGCTCGAGCCGTATCTGCATATGCCGCTGTCTGCGGTGCCCAATCCGTTCGGCGGCGATTATGCGAGCTTCGCCGACCACAACAATGCGATGCTCTGCCGCTTCCTCGACACGTTCGGCTTCGACTACGAGTTCGCCAGCGCGACGCAGTACTACAAGTCCGGGCGCTTCGACGCGATGCTCAAGCGCGCGGCCGAACGCTACGACCAGATCATGGCGGTGATGCTGCCGACGCTTGGACCGGAGCGGCAGGCGACCTACAGCCCGTTCCTGCCGATTTCACCGAGGACCGGGCGCGTGCTCTACGTGCCCATGAAGCATGTCGACGCCGAGGCCGGCACCATCACCTTCGACGACGAGGGAACCGAGACCACGCTTTCGATCACCGGCGGCAAAGTGAAGCTGCAGTGGAAGCCGGACTTCGGCATGCGCTGGGCCGCGCTCGGCGTCGATTTCGAAATGTTCGGCAAGGACCACCAGACCAATGCGGTTATCTATGACCGCATCTGCAACATCCTTGGCGGACGGGCGCCGGAGCATTTCGTCTACGAACTGTTCCTGGACGAGAACGGCCAGAAGATATCGAAGTCGAAGGGCAACGGGCTGACCATCGACGAATGGCTGACCTACGCGCCCACCGAGAGCCTCGGCCTCTACATGTACCAGCGGCCGCGGCAGGCGAAGAAACTCTATTTCGATGTCATTCCAAGGGCCGTGGACGAGTACTACACCTTCCTCGCCGCCTATCCGCGGCAGGACTGGAAGGAGCGGCTGGGCAACCCGGTCTGGCACATGCATGACGGCAATCCGCCCGCCATCGACATGCCTGTGCCGTTCTCGCTGCTGCTCAATCTGGTCAGCGCCTCCAACGCGCAGAACAAGGACGTGCTGTGGGGCTTCATCTCGCGCCATGCCTCGGGCGTGACGCCGGCGACCCATCCCGAGCTCGACAGGCTGACGGGCTATGCGATCCGCTATTTCGACGACTTCGTGAAGCCCACGAAGACATTCCGCCCGGCCGACGAGGCCGAGCGCGAAGCGCTGCAGCGGCTGGAAACGGCGCTTGGCGAATTGCCGGCGGGCGCCAGCAGCGAAGCGATCCAGAACGCCTCGCTCAACGTGGCGCGCAAGATCGAGCGTTACCAGGATCATTCCAAGCAGAGCCCGGAAGGCGGCCCCGGCGTTTCAGGCGCCTTCTTCCAGATGATCTACCAGGTGCTGATCGGTCAGGAACGCGGCCCGCGCTTCGGCTCGTTCGCCGCGCTCTACGGCGTCGCGGAGACCCGCGCGCTCATTCAGAAGGCGTTGGCGGGTCAGCTGGCTTGAGGGCGCCGCCGTCCTCTTCCAGGATCGAACCCGGCGCCTCGGGCGCCGGGGGCGCGGCGGGCACAGCCGAGATCCCGGCAAGATTCGGCGCCGATCCGAAAATCCCCGCTTTGGCTTTTTGAGCCTTTTCGCCGGCGTCGGCATAAGGCCCACCCTTGGCAGCGCGCGCCCAGCCGTTTTCGACCAGCCATTGGCCGACATCCTGCTTGCCGATCCGGCACTCCGCCGCAATCAGTTCGTGTCCGCCTTCGGGCGGCACCTTGCAGACCACCGCCCGCCCGCGCAGGAAAGCGCGGAATGCCGTTCGCGCGCGGATGCCGCATGGCCAGGATTTGCCGTCGGTGGTGCAGGTCTCCTCCTGCCTGACGACATCGATGCCGGAAACGGCGACCGAATAGCCCTTCGCGTCGATCAGCCCGGCCGCCGGCGCGACAGGCTGGAACAGCTTGGTTCCATTCCAGTCGTCAGGCATCTTCGGCTTGGGCGGCACGGCGAGCGCCAGCTTGCTCAACGGCTCACGCGGCTCGATCCGTTCGAGCTCGCCGGCAGGCAGTTCCGGCTGCGCGATGACATCCGGATCGATCGCCCGCGAATGCACCGCCGGCTTTGGTGGTTGGACGGGCGCGGGGATTGCCGATGTGGCAGGCTCCCCTGATGTCGCCTCCGTGCCCGCTCCGGCGACCGCATCCGCGCCGGGATCGATCTGGTCCACGGCGACCGTGCTTTCGGACCCTTTCAGCCTGTGGCCGCCGACAATGACCAGCCCCGCCATCACCGGGACCATCAGAACCGCCAGGGCAAGATGTGGGAGCCGCACCACCGGGCCTACTGGCTCGCCCACACGATCCGCGCCACCCACTCGACATCGCGCATGGCGATGTCGCGGTCGGGATGATCGGGATTGAGCGAGACCAGCGCGATCGACTTGACCGTCTGGCGCTCGAGCACCTTGGCCATCACCTCGCCCGACGTGGTCTTGACGACGACGCGGTCACCCTTGCGGGTGACAGCGCCCGGCTCGACGATGAGCACATCGCCATTGCGGTAGAGCGGGAGCATCGAATCGCCCTGCACCTGCAACGCATAGGCGCTCTCGGTCGATTGCGCCGGCAGTTCCACCAGGTCCCAGCCCTGCCCCGCCGGGAAACCGGCATCATCGAAGAAGCCGCCGGCGCCAGCCTGGACAAAGCCGAGCAGCGGTACCGAACGTGGGCGGGCGGATTCCGTCCCGGGCGGGCCGCGGCCCTCGATCAATCCGGTGAACTCGTCGAGCGAAGCCCCCGTCGCCTCGATGATCTTGGCCAGCGATTCGGTCGATGGCCAGCGCGGCCGGCCGTCGGACGAAAGCCGTTTCGACTTGTTGAAAGCGGTCGAGTCGAGCCCGGCGCGCCTTGCAAGGCCTGAAGCCGAGAGCGAGTAGCGCTCGGCGAGAGCGTCGATGGCGGCCCATACGCGGTCGTGTGACAGCAATGCCGCGCTCCTTCAGAGCAGGAAAAAATGCCTCTCCCTGTCTAGCGCGCGACCACCCCCTTGTCCACCGGCGCGCCGGCGGATCACCGAGAAATCTGCGTGACCTCGGCGCTTGGCCACGGTTACCCTGGATTGACCCCGGTCGCGGAATGATCCTATGGTCGGGCCTGCGGTGCAGGCCGCATCCGGGTCCGCGGGAAGGGTTGAACCCACTTGCATCAATGAGCTGACAAGCAAACCTTTGTGCAGCCGGATTTGCGGACCTTCGGCGAAGAACGCACGGAGGTTTTCATGAAACAACTCCCCAACCGTCCCGATCTCGACCTGTTGAAAAAGCAGGCCAAGGAATTGCTCGCCGCCTACCGGCGTGGCGAACCGGGCGCCCTTGCGCGCTTTCGCGAAGCGCTTCCGTCCGCGGCAGGCAAAGAGGACGAGACGATCCAGACACTCGACCTGCGCCTGCACGACGCCCAGTCCTGCCTGGCGCGCGAATACGGATTTCCGTCCTGGCGCGAACTGGGCAGCTTCGTCACCGCGCAGCGCGCCTATGGCGCTGACCGCGCCGGTTCGAGCCGCGCCCTGGCGGAGCTCGTCTATGCCGGAGACATCAGCGGCAGCACCAACCGGGCAAGCCCGGCTGCCGCGGCCCGTGCGATCGAAGACCGCCCGGATCTGATCGCGGGCGATGCCTATTTCGCCTGCGCGTTTGGCGACACGCCGGTCCTGCGTGGCGCCATCGGTCGGGATGCAAGCTGGGTCAATCGTCCCGGCGGCCCGCTCAACCTGCCGCCGCTGGTGGCCGTCACTCATTCGAGCCTGACGCGGCTGCCGCGCTACCGTGACGCTCTTCATGCCGCCGCCAAACTCCTGCTGGAGGCCGGCGCCGACCCGAACCAGGCGGTGGGCAGCCGCTGGCCGCCTGGTTCGCTTGAACAACCGTCGCAGGAATATCCGCTTTCGGCACTCTACGGTGCGGCCGGCCAGAACCACGACCCGGTGATGACGAAGTTGCTGCTCGATGCCGGCGCCGACCCGAATGACGGGGAATCGCTCTATCATTCGCTTGAGAGCCCGGCCTGCACGCGGCTTCTGCTCGCGGCCGGCGCACGCGTCACCGGTTCGAATGCGCTCTACAGGGTTCTCGATCTCGACAGTCTGGAAGCACTGCAGTTGCTGCTTGCGGCACCTGATGCCAACCCAAACGAACCGGCCGGCAGCCAGCCAACCGCCGATTGGGGCACGCCGCTTCTATGGGCGATCCGGCGGCGGCGCTCGCCGGCCCACATCCAGGCGCTTCTCGCGGCGCATGCCGACCCGTCGGTGCGAACACCCGAAGGCTTGAGCGCCTACCAGGTCGCGCTGCGCTACGGCTTGCCGGATGTCGCGGCGCTGTTGCGGCAGCCGGGAGATGATGGACCGCTTCCCGACGCGGAACGGTTCATCGCCGCCTGCGCCGAAGGCGACGAAGCTGCGGCGCGCGCGATCAAGGCTCGCAGGACCGACCTGCCGGGCTCGCTGTCGGACCAGCAATTGAGGCTCTTGCCCGAGCTTGCCGCGCAAGGCTGCGGCGACGCTGTGAGGACGATGGTCAGGCTCGGCTGGCCAATCGCGGCGCGCGGCGGCGACTGGGACGCCTCGGCGCTGAACCACGCCGTGTTCCGCGGCGATGCCGACCTCACGCGGTTCCTGCTGGAGCACGGCTCCGACTGGAAGGAGCGGCACGGCTTCGGCGGCGATGTGCGTGGAACGCTCGGATGGGCGTCCCTCAATGAGCCCGAAAGCTCCGGCGACTGGGTTGGCTGCGCCGAGGCGCTTGTGGCGAACGGGATGCCAGCCGGGCGGCCCGACCCGCAAGGCAGGCGAGCCGTTGCCTTTGACGATACGGTGATGGTCTTTTCAGACGAGGTGACCGACTTCCTGCTTGGAGCGTCGGCCTGACGCAGCCGAACCTGAACCGGCCGTGCGCGGTCGGGCCGGCCATCGAGCCTGCCCGATCAGTTTCGCTTGGCCTGTTCGCGCAGGTTCCGGTGCGAGGCGATGAAGACGCGCTCGGTTTCCGTGGGTGGGCGCGGCGCGGCCGCGCGGCCAAGTGCCGCCACGACGTCGTCGATGTCGATGAAGCTACGTGCCTTGCGGTCGTAGACGCCGGCCGTCGTCAGGATCAGCGCGGCCGTCTCGCCATTGTCGAGGACGAAACGGTGCTTGCCTATGACCTGGCTGCCTTCCCAGGTCTCGATCGAAGACACCACTTCGAAGCGGCGCCACAGCCGGATCTCGCGCGCATAGACCGCCTGCAGCCCGCCCATCATCGGCGCCCAGCCGTTCCTGCGCGCCAGCCGGATGAGGCCGGCACGGACGAACAGGTCGATACGGCCGAGGTCGGCCAGCATCATGTAGCGTGCATTGTTGAGATGGATGTTGAAATCGATATCGGTCGGCAGGCAGCGAAAAGCCAGCCGCCCTTCGCCACCCATCACATAGGGACCACGGCTTCGCGTCGTGGCCAGCATGCGCGCCATGCGCGCCCAGACATACATTTCCTTCGCCCGTCAGGCGGCCTGCTTGACCTCACCCTTCCGGTAGGGGTCGAAGCGTTCGTAGAAAGTCTCGCCCTTCTCGGCCATGTCGAGCAAAAGCTTGGGCGCCTTGAATTCGGTCCCGTATTTCTTCTGCAGGCTCTTGGCGATCTTGACGAACCGCTTGGCGCCGATGCCGTCGATATAGGACAGCGCGCCACCCGTGTAGGGCGCGAAGCCGAAGGCCAGGATCGAGCCGACATCGGCCTCGCGCGGATCGGTGACGATGCCCTCTTCCATCGCCCGCGCCGCTTCCAGTGCGATGGTGACAAGCAGGCGCTGCTGGAGCTCCTCATAGTCGACCTTTTCGGGCGCAAGCTGCGGGTAGAGATCCCTGAGGCCAGGCCACAGCTTCTTCTTGGCGGGCTTGGCCGGATAATCATAAAAGCCCTTGCCGTTCTTGCGGCCGAAGCGGCCGTGATCGTCGACCATCGTGTTGATCAGCGCCATCTGGCTGGGATCGACGGCCTTGTCGCCGAGATCCCTGATGGTCTGCTTCATGATCTTCTGGGCGAGATCGATGGCCGTCTCGTCGGTCAGCGCCAGCGGGCCGACCGGCATGCCGGCGGCCTTCGCCGCATTCTCGATCATCGGCGCGGGCACGCCTTCGATCAGCATCTTGTAGGCTTCCGACATGTAGCGCAGCACGCAGCGGTTGACATAGAAGCCGCGCGTGTCGTTGACGACGATCGGCGTCTTCTTGATGGCGCGCACGAAGTCGATCGCGACCGCAAGCGCCTTGTCGCCGGTCTTCTTGCCCAGGATGATCTCGACCAGCATCATCTTGTCGACCGGCGAGAAGAAGTGGATGCCGATGAAATTTTTCGGCCGCGCCGAATTCTTCGCCAGACCGGTGATCGGGATGGTCGAGGTGTTGGAGGCGAAGATCGCCGACGATTTCAACACCGCTTCCGCCTGTTCGGTGGCGGCTTTCTTGACGCCCGAGTCCTCGAACACCGCCTCGACGACGAGGTCGCAGCCGGCGAGATCGGCATAGTCGGCGGTCGGCGTGATCAGCGACAGCAGCTTATCCCTCTCCTCGGGCTTGGCGCGGCCCTTCTTCACCTGATCCGAAACCAGGCTGTCGGAATGCGCCTTGCCTTTCTGAGCCGACTCCATGTCGCGGTCGAGCAAGACGACCGGTATGCCGGCCTTGGCGGTGACATAGGCGATGCCGGCGCCCATGAAGCCGGCGCCGAGAATGCCGATCTTCTTGAACTTGGTTTCCGCCACGCCGGCCGGGCGGCGCGCGCCCTTGTTCAGTTCCTGCAACGAGACGAACAGCGAGCGGATCATCGCCGCCGCTTCCTTTGTCTGCATGATCTCGGTGAAGTAGCGCTGTTCGATCCTGAGCGCCGTGTCGAATGGCACCAGCAGGCCCTCATAGACGCATTTCAGGATCGCCGCCGCGGCCGGGTAATTGCCATAGGTTTCACGGCGCAGGATGGCTATGGCCGGCGGCCAAAGATTGAAGCCGGCCGGCGAATAGATCTGGCCGCCGGGCAGCTTGAAGCCCTTCTCGTCCCACGGCGCCACCGGCTTCAGGCCGTTCCTGATCATCGCCTTGGCGGTCTCGACCAGCTTGGCCGGCTCTGCGACCTCATGGATCAGGCCCATAGACTTGGCCTTCTGCGGCGTGAGATTCTGCCCGGAGGTCAGCATCTGCAGCGCCTGCTGCTGGTCGGTCAGCCTTGGCACGCGCTGGGTGCCGCCGGCGCCCGGGAAAATGCCGATCTTCACCTCGGGAAGCGCCATTTTCACCTTGTCGGAGTCGGCCGCGACCCGGCCGTGGCAAGCCAGCGACATTTCGAACGCGCCGCCCATGCAGGTGCCGTTGATCGCCGACACCCACGGTTTGCCCGATGTCTCGATCTTGCGGAACAGGCCGGTCATGTATCCGGCATTCTCGAACAGCGTCCTGGTGGCCTTTTCGACATCCTTGCCCTTTTCGGCGGCGAAGGTGGTCAGCATCTTCTGAAGCATGGTGATGTCGGCGCCGCCGGAGAAGGTGTCCTTGCCCGAGGTGATGACCACGCCCTTGACCGCAGCGTCGCCCGCGACGTGGCCGACGATGGCGTTCAGCTCGCGCATCACCTCTTCGGTGAACACGTTCATCGAGCGGTCCGGCATGTTCCAGGTGACCAGGACGATGCCGTCGGCATCGGTGTCGAGCGTAAAATTCGTGTAGCTTGCCATGATCTTTGTCCCCCTTAGTACAGGATGGGTTCGATTGTCAGGGACACCGCGCGGCGGCCCCGATAGCTTTGCTTTGACGTGTTGATGGCGATCAGCCGACCGCCGCGTTCCAGCCTCACCGTGAAGCCCGGATCGACGGCCCGCTCCAGCGCGGCCTGCGGCACGTCCATCTCGAACGAAACGGTGCGGCTGCGTCCGGTGCTGCGCGCCGTGGCCACGGCGATGCGCCGGCCGGCCTTGTCCATGACGCCCTGCTCCTCAAGCCGGATGGTGAGCCGGCCCGGAGGCAACGGGCCGCTGGCGGCGTAGCGGACCACGCCGCGCAAGCGGACCCTGCCCTGGCCACGCGCGGCGCTCGCGATATCGGCGCCGCCGGCGACAAGGGCGGTTGCGCCGATCAATGTCAGCAGCGCGCGTCGGGTGAGTTCCGCCATCCTCACACCCTCTCGATGATGGTTGCGGTGCCCATGCCGGCGCCGATGCACAGCGTCACCAGCGCGGTGTTGAGGTCGCGCCGCTCCAGCTCGTCCAGAACCGTGCCGAAGATCATGGCGCCGGTGGCGCCGAGCGGATGGCCCATGGCGATGGCGCCGCCATTGACGTTGATCTTGTCATGCGGAATCTCGAAGGCCTGCATGTAGCGCAGCACCACGGAGGCGAAGGCTTCGTTGAGCTCGAACAGGTCGATATCAGACAGCTTCATCTTGGCGCGCTTCAACAGCTTTTCGGTGACGTCGACCGGACCGGTCAGCATCAGCACCGGCTCGGAGCCGATATTGGCGAAGGTGCGGATGCGCGCGCGCGGCTTCAGGCCCATCGCCTTGCCGGCTTTCTTCGAGCCGAGCAACACGGCGGCCGCACCATCGACGATGCCGGACGAATTGCCGGCATGGTGGACGTGATTGACCTCTTCGACCTCGGGGTGCTTCTGCACGGCGACCGCGTCGAAGCCGCCCATCTCGCCGGGCATGACGAAGGACGGGTTGAGCGATGCCAGCGACTGCATGTCGGTCGACGGCCGCATGTGCTCGTCATGATCGAGGATGATCAGGCCGTTCTGGTCCTTGATCGGGATGACCGAATTCCTGAAACGGCCGTCGGCCCAGGATTTGGCGGCCCGCTTCTGGCTCTCGACGGCATAGGCGTCGACATCGTCGCGGCTGAAGCCATATTTGGTGGCGATCAGGTCGGCCGAGATGCCCTGCGGCACGAACCAGCCGGGAAGGCCGACAGAGGGATCCATGAACCAGGCGCCGCCGGAAGCACCCATGCCGACGCGCGACATGGATTCGACGCCACCGGCGATGACGATCTCGTCGGCGCCCTGCGCGATCTTGGCGGCGCCGAAATTGATGGCATCGAGACCCGAGGCGCAGAAGCGCGAAATCTGCATGCCGGGCGCCTTGGTGTCGTAGCCAGCCTCGAAGGCGGCGGCGCGCGGAATGACCGAACCTGCCTCGCCGACCGGATCGACACAGCCGAAGATGATGTCGTCCACGTTTGCAGTGTCGAGCCCGTTGCGGTCGCGCAGCGCCTCAAGCGTCTTGGAGGCAAGCCGCACCGCCGGCACCTCATGCAGCGATCCGTCCTTCTTGCCCTTGCCGCGCGGCGTGCGGACGGCGTCATAGACATAAGCTTCGGCCATTTTCCTGCTCCTTAGGTTCGCCGGTCGATGCTCAGAGTGAGCGGCCGATCAGCAATTTCATGATCTCGTTGGTGCCGCCGTAGATGCGCTGGACGCGGGCGTCGCGGAACATGCGGGCGATCGGATATTCATTCATGTAGCCATAGCCGCCATGCAATTGAAGGCATTCGTCGACGACCTTGCCCTGCAGGTCGGAAAGCCAGTACTTGGCCATGGACGCGGTGACCGGGTCGAGGCCGCCATTGATGTGGCGGGTGACGCAGTCATTGTAGAAGACCCGGCCGACAGTCGCCTCGGTCTTCAACTCAGCCAGCTTGAACTGGGTGTTCTGGAAGTCGATGATCGCCTTGCCGAAGGCCTTGCGCTCCTTGACGTAGTCGATGGTCAGCGCCAGCGCCCGCTCGATCATGGCGATCGCCCCGGTGCCGATCTGCAGCCGCTCCTGCGGCAATTGTTGCATCAGTTGGATGAAGCCCTGCCCTTCCTCGTGGCCAAGCAGATTGGAGGTCGGCACGCGCACGTCGTTGAAGAACAGTTCCGACGTGTCGTTGGCCTTGAGGCCGATCTTGTCGAGGTTGCGGCCGCGCTCGAAGCCTTCGACCTCATCGGTTTCGACGACGATCAGCGAGGTGCCCTTGGCGCCCTTTTCCGGATCGGTCTTGGTAACGACGATAATGAGGTTGGCAAGCTGGCCATTGGT
>NZ_JAFKIC010000241.1 GCF_017306585.1 Mesorhizobium sp.
CTGAGGGGCGACGGGCTCTCGACCGCCGCCACGGATCAGGCAACCACCTGGTCCGTGGCACCTCAATTATGCACGATTCCAAACACACAAGGGGTGTTCCAGCGGAGTGAGACGCAGGAATTCCCTGGAGCACCCCTCATCCGTCGCCTGCGGCGACACCTTCTCCCACAAGGGGAGAAGGGGAAGAACGGTCGCTCTCCACCGTTCACTCCACCCCCGCATCATGCTAACCACCCCTGCATGGCACAGAAGAAAGCATTCGAGGTCGATGGCTGGTTGGCGAAGCCCGATCCGCGCATCTCCATCGTCCTGCTTTATGGCCCCGATCGCGGCCTCGTTTCCGAACGCGCCAAAGCCTTCGCCGCGAAGACCGGCCTGCCGCTCGACGATCCGTTCTCCGTGGTCAGGCTCGAAGGCTCGGAGGTCGACCGCGACGAAGGCCGGCTGCTCGACGAAGCCCGCACCGTGCCGATGTTTTCCGATCGCCGCCTGCTCTGGGTGCGCAACGCCACCGGCCAGAAAGCGCTGGCCGACGACGTCAAGGCGCTGACTTCGGAGCCCGCGCGCGACGCGATCATCCTCATCGAGGCCGGAGACCTGAAGAAAGGCGTCGGGCTGCGCGCCGTGGTCGAGGGCGCCGACAACGCCATGGCGCTGCCATGCTACGCCGACGAGGCCCGGGACATCGACACGGTGATCGACGACGAATTGCGCAAGGCCGGCATGTCGATGACGCTGGAAGCCAGGCAGGCGCTGCGCCGCAATCTCGGCGGCGACCGGCTGGCTTCGCGCGGCGAGATCGAAAAGCTTGTCCTCTACGCCCATGGCCAGAAGGAGATCGGACTGGAAGAGGTGCGCGCCACCTCGGGTGACGTGTCCGGCGCTTCCTTCGACGACGCGGTCGACGCGCTGCTCGAAGGCAAGATCGGCGACTTCGACACCGCCTTCACCCGTCACTGCCAGGGCGGCGGCCCGCCCTTCCTGGTTCTGTCCTCCGCCATGCGGCAGTTGCAGCAGATCCAGGTCATGCGCGGCCAGATGGAATCGGGCGGCCGCAATGCCGCTTCCGTGGTCGCTGCCGCCCGCCCGCCGGTCTTCTTCTCGCGCCGCAAGCTGGTGGAGAAGACGCTGGAGCGCTGGAGCAGCGAGGCGCTCGGCCGCGCGCTGAACCGGCTGCATCAGGCCGTGCTGCAGACGCGCAAGCGCCCGGATCTTTCGGTGCCGCTCGCACGCCAGGCGCTGCTTGGTATTGCGGTGGAAAGTGCGAGACTGGCGCAGAGGTAGGATTTGCGCGAACAAGCTGTTCCACTCGTTTAGAGTGAGCAAGATCACCGCAGAGTTCGCGATACGGGGGAATGATGGCAAAGAAAATTGTTATAGGTTTCTTTTTTAGTCTGTTTCTAACTTGGCTTTTCTGGCGCTTGGTCTGGCTATTCCCCCTCAGCCGGGAGATGGACAACATTACGTTTGTGGGGAGCCCTATCCTTGCAATCATTATCTCGGTCTGGCTCGTTCGCTCCAAACTTATGACCAGCAACAATGCCCGCGAGGATGCGGACGTCTAACGGAATAACGCTCTGGAGCGTTGGACGGCGAAGTGCTTACCCGTGCGCTGGAAACACTTGCAGTCAGCCGTGCTGCAGACACGGCGGCGCCCGGATCTTTCGGTGCCGCTGGCACGCCAGGCGCTGCTCGGCATCGCTATCGAGAGCAGCCGGCTGGTATAGCGATAAGCGCCCCGCCGTTCGCGTGACTAAGCCGGAACGTAGGTCAACCGGATCACGTCGTCGCCAATTCGATCGCTCGCCACCAGCCGCAAGCGCGGCCGTGGGCCGGCGAACAACGGCTTGCCCCGGCCGAGCACGACCGGATGAAGGTAGAGCCGGTATTCATCGACGAGGCCGAGGTCGGTGAGGCTTCCCGCCAGTTCTGGTCCGGAAACCTCGATCTCGCCATCCAGCCCAGCCTTCAGCCCGCGTATCGCCGCCTCGACGTCATCGGCGATGAGAGTGGCGTTCGGGCCGACGGATGTCAGCGACCGCGACACGACCCATTTCGGCTGGCTGCGCCACGCCGCCGCATAGTCGCGCTCCGTCTCGCCCCATTCCGGACGGTCATCGTCCCAATAACGCATCACCTCATACATGCGGCGGCCATAGACCGTGCCGGCCAGCCCGCGCACATCGTCGATAAAATGGCGAAACAGCACGGCATCGGGGCCAAATGCGGTGTGGTCGACATAGCCGTCGAGCGACTGGTTCAACGCGAAAACAAGCTTCGCCATGCTGCAGGCCTCCTCCCGGTCGCAAGTAAAGCTGTGGGCCGACGCTATGCAGAAACAAGGTGGGTTACAATCCGGCGGCGGCCTCGCTGGTGCCAGATGGTGTCACCGCCGCGGTTCTCAAGCACATCTCGGACTGTTCCTCCGCGCGCTCCCGGTTCCTTCCGTTGCGGTTCACGCTCGGGAGCGGCCAATGCCGACAACAAAAAAGGGCCAGCACGGCGGCTGACCCTTCCACTTCATCTTTCGCCGGAACTTTATTCGCCGGCTACTTTTCTTTTCAGCGCAAGAACCTGCTAGTCCTGCTTCAACCTGCGGCAGAGCTCGTCGAGCTGCTCCAGGCTTCGATAGGCGACGCGCAGCGTGCCGCCCTTGCCCTTGTGATCGATCGACACGATCATGCCCGTGGTGTCGGTCAGGAGTTTCTCCAGCGCCAGCGTGTCGGCATCCTTGTCGGCGGCGGGAGCCGGAGCGGCCTTGGCGCCATTCGAGCCGCCGTTCGCCGGCATCTGCGCCAGCGCTTCGGCCTGGCGCACCGAAAGTCCCTCCTCGACGATGCGCTTGGCAAGGCCGGCCGGATCCTCAGCCGTCACCAGCGTGCGCGCATGACCCGCCGACAGCGCGCCGTCGACCAGCATGTCGCGGATCACGTCGGGCAGCTTCAGCAGCCGCAGCGTGTTGGCGACATGGCTGCGGCTCTTGCCGATCACCTGGCCGAGATCGGCCTGGGTATAGCCGTGGTCGTCGATCAGCTGCTGATAGCCGAGCGCTTCCTCGACCGCGTTGAGGTCGGCGCGCTGCACGTTTTCGATGATCGCCAGTTCGAGCGCCGTGCGGTCATTGACCTCGCGCACGATGACCGGAATTTCGGTCAGGCCGGCGCGTTGCGCGGCGCGCCAGCGGCGTTCGCCGGCGATGATCTCGTAGCGGCCGGCCTGGGCCGGCGACGGACGCGCCACCACCGGCTGCACCACGCCATGCTCGCGGATCGATTGCGCCAGATCGGTAAGCTCGGCTTCGCCAAAGTGCCGGCGCGGATTCTTCGGGTTGGGGCTGAGAAACTCGATCGGCACCTTGCCGTCTGCGCTCATGCCGAGCTTTTCAGGGGCCGCCGGGCGGTCGATCTCGCCGATCAATGCCGCGAGCCCGCGGCCCAGTCTTTTTCTCGAAAGGTCTTCGCTCATCTCAATTCCAAGTCTTCGGATCCAAGTCTTCAGATGGTTTCGTCTTCAGATCGTTTCGGTATCGAATCGGCTGTTCACTATGCGCGCCGCCTAATCAGGCAGCGCGCAATTTGCGCTCGCGGCGGATCACCTCGGAGGCCAGTTGCAGATAGGCCTGGCTGCCCGAGCATTTGAGGTCATAGAGAATCGCCGGCTTGCCGTAGGACGGCGCCTCGGACACCCGCACATTGCGCGGAATGATGGTCTCGTAAACCTTGTCGCCCATATGGGCGCGCACATCCTGCACCACCTGGTGGGCCAGGTTGTTGCGCCCGTCATACATGGTCAGCACGATGCCCTGGATAGTGAGCTCCGGATTGATCGAGCGGCGCACCTGGTCGACCGTCTCGAGCAGCTGGCTCAGGCCTTCCAGCGCGAAAAACTCGCATTGCAGCGGCACGAGAACGGAATCGGCCGCCGCCATTGAATTCAATGTCAAGAGATTGAGCGAAGGCGGGCAATCGATCAGCACATAGCCGAACGGCGCGCCGCGCTCGGTCGCGGCGCGCAGCGCGTTGCGCAGCTTGAGCACCCGGTCAGTCGCCGAGGCGATCTCCATCTCAATGCCGAGCAGGTCGAGCGTCGACGGCACGATCGACAGGCCGGGCACGGCCGTCGGCACGGCGGCGGCTTCAAGGTCGAGCTCACCGGTCAGCACATCATAGGACGAGGTGGTGCGATCCTTGCGGTCGATGCCGAGGCCGGTGCTGGCATTGCCTTGCGGGTCGAGATCGACGATCAGCACTTTCTCGCCGATTGCCGCCAGCGCGGTGGCCAGATTGATGGCGGTGGTCGTCTTGCCGACGCCGCCCTTCTGGTTGGCTACGGTGATGATTCGGGGGCCAGTCTGCAGCATGGGTTTAGGCGAGTAATTCATGTTTGGGTCGCCGAGATCGGTGCAAGCAACCGATCAGCGGGCTCGCACATTGGACAATTCGAGGATGACGCCCTGGGGGTCGGTCATGCTCGGATGTTCTACCAGATCGAAGGCCCATCGGTTAACGCTTTCTTGCACTTCGGCGCGATAATCCCGGCCTTTGTGGAAGAGGCCGCGCGCTCCCGCCGTCAGCCATGGCGCCGTCAGGTCGAGCAGGACCGAAAGCGACGCAAGCGCTCGCGCCGTGACGATTTGCGGCTTTGAAACAAGGGCATGGCTGTCCTCGATGCGCCTCGCCACGACCCGGGCGGCCAGACCGAACTGACCGATCACGGCCTGCAGGAACGACGCTTTCTTCCGGTTGCTCTCAACCAGGTCGATGCTGGCGCCTTCGCGCTCGGCGAGCAGAAAAGCCATGACCAGGCCGGGGAATCCGCCGCCCGAGCCGATGTCGACCCAGTGCTTGGCCTCGGGTTCGATGCGCGCCAGTTGCGCGCTGTCCAGTATGTGGCGCTGCCAGACGTCGTTCGACGTCGACTGGGCGACGAGATTTATGCTGCAGTTCCACTTCTGGAACATGGCTTCGAAAGCTACCAGCCGATCGAATGTTTCACGTGAAACCGGGCCGGCGGCCTCCTGCAGGCTCTCCTGGGAAAAAGAACTCACGCAACATCTCTTTGTTCGCTCTGGCGCCTTTGAGCGCCCTCATGATGTCGGACATGCGCGACAATGATTGCCAGGGCCGCCGGCGTCATGCCTTCCATGCGCTGCGCGTCCGCGATCGAACGAGGCCGCCGCGCCTGCATCTTCTGCTTCAGCTCGTTGGACAGCCCAGGCACGTTGGCGAAGTCGACATCCTCCGGAATCAGCCGACTCTCCTCATGCCGGATCTGTGCGACGTCAGTCTTTTGGCGCTCGAGATACACCGAATATTTCGCTTCCGTTTCGAGACGCTCGGCGGTCTTGGCATCGATCCCGCCGAACCGGGAATCGATCGCGGCAAGCCATGCGATATCGACCGAGGGATAGGCCAGCAACTCATAAGCCGAGCGGCGCACACCATCCCTGTTGATCTCGAGCCCGTGCCGCGCGGCTTCGTTCGGTGTCATCGTCAAGGAGTTCGCCAGTTCCCGCGCCTCATCGAGCCGCCGCGTGACCTCGCCATAGCGCTCTATGCGCCGCTCCGAAGCAATCCCCAGCCGCGCCGCCAATGGCGTAAGCCGCTCGTCCGCATTGTCGGCGCGCAGCGACAGCCGGAATTCCGCTCGCGAGGTAAACATGCGGTAGGGCTCGCTGATGCCGCGGCTGGTCAGGTCGTCGACCATGACGCCGATATAGGCCTCGGTGCGGCTGAGCACGATCTGCTCGCCACCGCCAGCCCGCCGCGCCGCGTTGAGGCCGGCGAGCAATCCCTGCCCGGCGGCCTCTTCATAGCCCGTCGTGCCGTTGATCTGCCCGGCGAGGAAAAGACCGGCGACACGCCTGGTTTCCAGCGTCTGGTCGAGTTCGCGCGGATCGACATGGTCGTACTCGATGGCATAGCCGGGCTGCAGCATGGCGGCGCGCTCCAGACCGGGGATCGTCTTCAATATGTCGAGCTGGACGTCCTGCGGCAGCGAGGTCGAAATGCCGTTCGGATAGACCGTGGGGTCATCAAGCCCCTCCGGTTCGAGAAAGATCTGGTGCCCGTCGCGGTCGCCGAACTTGACGATCTTGTCCTCGATCGATGGGCAGTAGCGTGGCCCGACGCCTTCGATCGAACCGGAATACATGGCGGAACGGCCAAGATTGGCGCGGATCAGCTCATGCGTCGCGGCGGTGGTGCGCGTGATGCCGCAATCGATCTGCGGCGTGGTGATACGGTCGGTCATCAGCGAGAACGGCACCGGGTTCTCGTCCGCCGCCTGGCTCTCCAGCGAAGCCCAGTCGATGGTCCGGCCGTCCAGCCGTGGCGGCGTGCCTGTCTTCAGGCGACCGAGCCTGAATCCGGCCCTGTCCATCGTTGCGGAAAGCCCCATGCTTGCCTGCTCGTTCATGCGGCCGGCGACAATCTTCTTCTCGCCGATATGGATGAGCCCGCGCAGGAAGGTTCCGGTCGTCAGCACCACCGCGCCGCAGTCGAGCCGGCGTCCATCCGCCAGGAGCACACCGGAGATCCGGCCTTCCCTGATGTCGAAATCGAGAACCTCGCCTTCGACCACGTCGAGATCGTTCTGCTGCCGAATCGCTTCCTGCATGGCAAGGCGATAGAGCTTGCGGTCTGCCTGGGTGCGCGGGCCGCGCACTGCCGGACCCTTGCGGCGATTTAGCAAGCGGAACTGGATGCCGGCGGCATCCGCCACGCGGCCCATCAGGCCGTCCATGGCGTCGATCTCGCGCACCAGATGACCTTTGCCGAGCCCGCCGATGGCCGGGTTGCACGACATGACGCCGATCGTATCGAAACGCAAAGTCACCAATGCCGTGCGGGCGCCGGCCCGCGCCGCAGCGCTTGCCGCCTCGCAACCGGCATGGCCTCCGCCCACCACAACGACATCATAGTGATCGGTCATTTCCAAAAATTCCCAGGACTCAAAGATTGACGGACACATGTCCCCGCGAAGCGACGGTGTCAAGGAAACTTCGCGGCAAGTTTCACGTGAAACAGCCGCGAGAAACCTGGCAGCGGTGTTTCACGTGAGTCAGTGCGCATCGCGAGCGGACACCCTGTCGCAGCAGTGTTTCACGTGAGTCACGCCGATCTTTCGGGGACAAAAATGTTTCACGTGAGTCACTTACCGATGCAGAACTGCGTGAAGATGACATCCAGCAAATCCTCGACGTCAACCGCGCCGACAATCCGCCCCAGGCGATCCGCGGCAAGCCGCAGCTCTTCGGCACGCAACTCCTGCCCGGCCGAACTGTCCATCGTCCGAACAAGATGGCGGCTCGTCTCGCCAAGCAACTCCACATGGCGCAGCCGCGATGGCAGCACATCCCCGATACTGCCCGCCGCGCTCGCCGCGCGCTTGCCGATTTCGGCAAGCAAAGCCTCCACCCCGGCGCCATCCACGGTCGAAATCACGAGGTCATAACGTACCACTGTATCCGGCGTGGCAGAGCTGCTCACCAGGTCGAACTTTGTCCCGACGCGCAACGCGGGCTGCGCGCCGGGGAGCGGACCAACGGCCTTCGGTGTCGCCATATCCTCCAGAAGCAGCACGAGATCGGCACGATCCGCCTTGGCCATCGCTTTCTCGATACCGATCGCCTCGACTTTTCCTGCCGCCTCACGCAGGCCGGCAGTATCCGTCAGCCTGACACGCAATCCCCCCAGATCCAGCACCACCTCGAGCAGGTCACGCGTCGTGCCGGGCTCATCTGTTACAATAGCAGCATCCCGACGCGCCAAGGCGTTGAACAGGCTGGACTTGCCCGCGTTCGGTGCGCCAAGAATCACCACCTCGAAGCCGTCGCGGATGATCTCAGCGGCATGAAAACCGGCAACATGGCGATCGATCTCGCCGATCATCGTCTTTACGTCGGACCAAACCGTATCCGAAACGGAACCCGGCACATCATCCTCGTCGGCGAAGTCGATCTCGGCCTCAATCATTGCGCGGGCATGGATCAGCCGCGTGCGCCAAGACAAATAGAGATCGCTCTGCACGCCTTCGGCATTGTGGATCGCAAAACGCCGCTGCGCTTCGGTCTCGGCGTTGACGAGATCCGCCAGCGCTTCGGTCTCGACCAGATCGACCTTGCCGTTGAGAAAGGCACGGCGGGTGAACTCGCCCGGTTCCGCATGCCTCACCCCATCGAAACCGGCGATCGTCTCCAGCATCCTGGCCACCACGGCGCGCCCGCCATGGACGTGAAACTCGGCGACATCCTCCCCGGTGAAGCTTGCCGGACCTGGAAAGAAGATGACAAGGCCGCTGTCCAGTACGGCTCCATCCAGCGCCCGGAACCTGCGCAGGACCGCCGAACGCTCTTTAACCATGCCGCCTGCAATTGTTTCGACTACGAATCGAGTCTGTGGGCCCGAAATCCGCAGCACGGCGACGCCGGCTGGAAGCCGGCCACTCGACAGCGCCACGATCGAACCGCCTGAAATCATTTGCCCGTCCTGCTGAACCGCCCTAGCCTTTGACATCAAATCGAAGCGAGTTGCATCCATTGACATTGCCCGCGCAAAACCTGCTTGCCGAAGAGGCCAGCCCCTATCTGCAGCAGCACAGCGGCAATCCCGTCCATTGGCGGGCCTGGTCGCCGGCTTCGCTCGAAGAGGCCAGGGCCCTGGACAAGCCGATCCTGCTGTCGATCGGTTATGCCGCCTGCCACTGGTGCCATGTCATGGCGCATGAGAGCTTCGAAAACGACGATGTCGCGGCCGTCATGAACCGTCTGTTCGTCAATATCAAGGTCGACCGCGAGGAGCGTCCCGACATCGACCAGATCTACATGGCCGCGCTCTCTTCGATGGGCGAGCAGGGCGGCTGGCCACTGACCATGTTCCTGACCCCGGACGGCAAGCCGTTCTGGGGCGGCACCTATTTTCCGCGTGAGCCGCGTTACGGTCGCCCGGGATTCATCCAGGTGATGGAGGCCGTCGACAAAGCTTGGCGCGAGAAGCGGGCGAGCCTCAACCAGAGCGCCGACGGTCTGACCTCCCATGTCGAGACGCGCCTTGCCGGTTCGCATGCCAGGGCGCTTCTCGATCGCGACACGCTGTCCGATCTCGCCGGCCGCATCGACGGCATGATCGACCGCGACCTTGGCGGCCTGCGTGGCGCGCCAAAGTTTCCGAACGCGCCTTTCATGCAGACGCTCTGGCTGTCCTGGCTGCGCGACGGCAACGCCGCCCATCGCGATGACGTTCTCATCAGCCTCGAACATATGCTGGCCGGCGGCATCTACGATCATATCGGTGGCGGGCTCAGCCGCTATTCGACGGATGCCGAGTGGCTGGTGCCGCATTTCGAGAAGATGCTCTATGACAATGCGGCGCTCATCCGCTCCTGCAACTGGGCCTATGCGGCAACCGGCAACGATTTGTTCCGGATACGAATCGAAGAGACGGTCGCCTGGCTGCTGCGCGAAATGCAGGTCGATGGCGGCGCCTTTGCCGCCAGCCTTGATGCCGACAGCGACGGCGAGGAAGGTCTTTTCTACACCTGGACCCAGGGTGAGGTGGAAACCGCCCTCGTTCACGATTCCACCATGTTTTTCAAACACTTCACGCTTTCCAGCCCGCATGGCTGGGAAGGTAAGCCCGTCATCCACCAAAGTCGTGCCCAGCAAGCCCTTGATATCACCGACCACGATCGGCTGGTGCCGCTCAAGGCAAGGCTGCTCGCGGCCCGGGAGGATCGGGTGCGGCCAGGCCTCGATGCCAAGGCCCTCACCGACTGGAACGGCCAGATGATCGCCGCCCTTGCCGAGGCCGGCCGTTCCCTGGCGCGGCCCGACTGGATCGAAGCGGCGGCGAAGGCCTTCGCTCATATCAGCGGGGCTAGCCACGACGGCCGCCTGCCGCACTCCATGTTGGGCGCGAAAAAGCTGTTTTCGGCGCTTTCGAGCGACTATGCAGCGATGACGAACGCCGCCATCGCCCTGTTCGAAGCATCAGGCGAGTGGAGCTATGTCGATCAGGCCGGCCGGTTCATCGAACAGCTCGACCACTGGCACGCCGACGCTGCTGGAACCGGTTACTACCTGACCGCCTCCGACAGCACCGATGTGCCGATCCGTATCCGGGGCGATGTCGACGAAGCCATTGCGTCGGCCACCAGCCAGATCATCGAGGCGCTGGTGCGATTGGCCTCGGTCACCGGCGATCTCGACCTGCATGAAAGAGCATGGACGATCGCCGAGCACGCCGCCGGCCGCGCCGCGCACCAGTCCTACGGCCAGACAGGCATCGTCAACGCCTGCGCGCTTGCCATCGAGCCGCTGAAACTCGTCATCGTGGATAGGCAGGAATATCCAACGCTCGTTCCGGTCGCGAATCGAAACCCTGACCCGCGCCGTGTCGATATTGTCGTGCCGATCGGTACGGTGGCGAATCGACCCTTGCTGCCGGGCGGGATTCTGCCTCCGACCAATCGGCCTGGCGCCTGGCTTTGCACCGGCCAGGTCTGTCTCCCCGCCGTGACCGATCCGCAGGAACTGGACCGGCTGCTGCGCCGCCGGTAGATCGGTTCGCCTCAGCCCGACGACACGGAAGCAGAAGGCGCATCGAGCGGCGTGGCCTCCTGCCGGGGTTTGAGCAGCAAATCCTTGGCGGCAATCAACGCGCCCACGATGATGAGGATGCAGGCCAGCCCCACCGACCAGTGGAACACGCCAAAGCCGGCGAGCAGCAGCACGATCACCGAAAACAGCGGCGCCGCATAGGACAGTGCGCCCAGGATCATAATGTCCCCGCGCTTGCAGCCATAGTCCCAGGCATAGAAACCCGCGCCCAGCGGAATGGCGCCAAGCACGACGATGGCGCCCCATTGCATCCCTGTCTGTGGCCAGACCGTCGTCTCCAGGGTGAGGTGCAGTCCCAAAGCGACGACCGCCGTGATGAAGCAGTAGCCCGCCACGACATCGGTCGGCACCTCGCCGAACCGGCGCGACAGCACGGAATAACCTGCCCAGATGAAGGCGCAGAACAGCGCGATGACATGGCCCTTCATTACCCCGTTCGCCAGTCCGACATTGCCCCCCTTGGTGATCACCACGATCGCGCCGGCAAGGCCAAGAACGACGCCGACGACATGATGCGCCTTGAGCTTTTCACCCGGCAGGAAGGCGGCGAAGACAACGATCAGCAGCGGCCAGAGATAGGCGATCAGGCTGACCTCGACCGGCGGCGCCGACTGGATCGCGAAGAAATAGGCGCAATGGTAGATGCACAGCCCCGCAACCCCTGTCGCCCAGACCTTCCACGGCTGCCTCAACGAGCGGATCGCACCCGGCCGGAAAATCCAGCTGGCCGCCCCGACGAGCGCACCGAGAAAAAACGTCATTGCCGCCAGCTGAAAAGGCGGGATTGGCCCCGCGGCGGTCGAGAGCAGCGCCAGGAACGACCACGTCAGGATGGCCGAAAAGCCGACAAGGGTCGGGATGGTTTTCTTCAAACTGCTTCACCTCTGGCATGGAATCCCGGGAACAAGCCAGGATCGAAGCCAAGCATCGCACGGCACTGACCCGATCCACCGACGCATAAAGCCGCTCACTGTTGCGAATGCGACCCGATCGGCGGCAGCAAAAAGCCCCACCCCGGGTTCTCCGGAATGGGGCTGGATGCTGGTCCGGAAGTTCCGGACAGACCGTCAGGTGTTCATCGAATCGAAGAAGTCGCCATTGGTCTTGGTCTGCTTGAGCTTATCGATGAGGAACTCGATCGCGTCTGTGGTTCCCATCGGCGCCAGGATGCGGCGCAGCACGAAGATCTTCTGCAAATCCTGGCGCGACACCAGAAGGTCTTCCTTGCGGGTGCCGGACTTCAGGATGTCGATCGCCGGATAGATGCGCTTGTCGGCCACCTTGCGGTCGAGCTGGATTTCGCAGTTACCGGTGCCCTTGAACTCTTCGAAGATGACTTCGTCCATGCGGCTGCCGGTATCGATCAGCGCCGTGGCGATGATCGTCAGCGAGCCGCCTTCCTCGATGTTGCGGGCGGCGCCGAAGAAGCGCTTCGGCCGCTGCAACGCGTTGGCGTCGACACCGCCGGTCAGCACCTTGCCGGATGACGGCACGACGGTGTTGTAGGCGCGGCCGAGGCGAGTGATCGAATCGAGCAGGATGACGACATCACGGCCATGCTCGACCAGGCGCTTGGCCTTTTCGATGACCATTTCCGCGACCTGGACGTGGCGCACAGCCGGCTCGTCGAAGGTCGAGGAAATCACCTCGCCTTTCACCGAGCGCTGCATGTCGGTCACTTCCTCCGGCCGCTCGTCGATCAGAAGCACGATCAGGTAGCATTCCGGATGATTGGCGGTGATCGAATGCGCGATGTTCTGCAGCAGCACCGTCTTACCGGTGCGCGGCTGCGCGTTGATCAGCGCGCGCTGGCCCTTGCCGATCGGCGCAACCAGATCGATCACGCGAGGCGAGATGTCCTTGCTGGTCGGGTTGTCGACTTCCATCTTCAGCCGCGAGGTCGGATAGAGCGGCGTCAGATTGTCGAAATGGATCTTGTGGCGGATCTTTTCGGGATCGTCGAAATTGATCGTGTTGACCTTGAGCAGGGCGAAATAGCGCTCGCCCTCTTTCGGGCTACGGATCGGACCTTCGACCGTATCGCCGGTCTTCAGCGAAAAGCGGCGGATCTGCGAAGGCGAGATATAGATATCGTCGGGGCCCGGCAGGTAGTTGGCATTGGCCGAGCGCAGGAAGCCGAAACCGTCCTGCAGCACCTCGACCACGCCGTCGCCGATGATTTCGACGTCCTGGGCGGCCAGCTTCTTCAGGATCGCGAACATCAGCTCCGTCTTGCGCATTACTCTGGCATTCGCGACCTCGAGCGATTCGGCATAAGCGATCAGCTCTGGCGGTTTCTTGTTCTTGAACTCGGCGAGTTTCATTTCTTGCATTAGATAGACTCTGGGTAGGCTTTGGGAAAAAATCGGCGGAATGCGACAAATGCCGGGCGCGGCCGAAAGCAATGACGGGCGGCGCATGACGGGAAGGAAGACCCGTCTTTTATCGTCGGTCGGTTGAAAGAGCAAGCCGCCTTTTGGGACGGTTGAAGCTGCCTCAGAAGGGCTTCACGACAACCAGGATCACGATGGCGATCATTAGCAATGTGGGGATCTCGTTGACGATCCGCCAGTGCCTTGCCGGTTTTTCGTTGCGGTCCTCGGCGAATTTGCGCACCGCGCCAGCGAGATAGCCGTGAATGCCAGACAAAATGAGCACCAGGCCGATCTTGGCGTGCAGCCAGCCGCCCTGGAACGCGAAGATCTTCCAGGCCATCCACAGCCCGAACACCCAGGTCACGATCATCGCCGGATTGATGATGCCGCGCAGCAGCCGGCGCTCCATCACCTTGAACGTCTCCGACTGCACCGATCCCTCTTCCGCGTCGGCATGATAGACGAACAGCCGCGGCAAATAGAGCATGCCGGCCATCCAGGCGATGACGCCGAGAATGTGAATCGCCTTCGCCCAGGGATAAAAGCTCTCCGGCGCAAAGAAGTACAAAAGCGCCGTGAGAACGATCAGCACGCCGATGCCAATGGTCATACGCATCATCGCCTGGCCGGTGCTGTTCGTGCCGCTGGTGTTGTTTGACTGGGCCATCAGCGT
Organism: Mesorhizobium sp.; assembly: GCF_017306585.1. Classification (GTDB taxonomy): domain Bacteria; phylum Pseudomonadota; class Alphaproteobacteria; order Rhizobiales; family Rhizobiaceae; genus Mesorhizobium. Next base: position 13,667 of record NZ_JAFKIC010000241.1, read on the forward strand.
GCCGCGCTCCGAACCTGTTTCACCATTGCCTCGACATGGGCGACCGGTGTCTCCGGCGTAATGCCATGACCGAGATTGAAGATCAGCGGCCCGTCGCCCAGTGCCTTCAAAATAGAATCGACGCCATCCGACAGCGCCTTGCCGCCAGCCACGAGCCGCAAGGGATCGAGATTGCCCTGAACGGCGCCCGAACGCTGCAGCGCCTTCGCGGTCTCCAGCGGCACCGTCCAGTCGATCCCCAGCCCGGTCACCCCTGTCCTTTGGCGATAGCTCTCGTAGCGGGCGCCGGCGCCCTTCGGAAAGCCGATGATCGGAACATCCGGATGGACCGCCCGAACCTGTCTGACGATCTCGGCTACCGGCCGGACGCAGAACTGATCGAAAGAAGCATCGTCGAGCACGCCGGACCAGGAATCGAAAATCTGGACGACATCGGCGCCGGCCTCGATCTGGCGGATCAGATAGGCAGCCGAATGATCGGCAAGCACCTTCAGTAGCTGTAGAAACGCCGCCGGCTCGCGATAGGCGAACAGCCTTGCCGGCGCCTGGTCGGGCGTTCCATGGCCGGCGATCATATAAGTCGCCACCGTCCATGGCGCGCCGCAGAAGCCGATCAGCGTCGTTTCATCAGGCAGCTTTGCCCGCAACCTGCGCACCGTCTCGTAGACCGGTTCGAGATTCACGTGAAACACATCGCTGCCGAGCGCCGCGATTTCACCAGCCGTGATCGGCGTCAGCAGTGGTCCCCGTCCCTCCTCGAAACGCACATCGCGGCCAAGCGCATGAGGAACGACAAGGATGTCGGAGAACAGGATCGAGGCGTCGAAGCCGAAGCGTTCGATCGGCTGCAGCGTCACTTCCACGGCAAGGTCGGGATCATAGCAGAGATCGAGGAACGAACCGGCCCGCCTGCGCGTTTCCCTGTATTCGGGAAGATAGCGCCCGGCCTGACGCATCATCCAGAGCGGAGGCGGAAAGCACTGCTCCCCTCTTAGGACATCAAGCATGATCCGTCGTGCTGGCATGGAACGCTCGCTTCTCCCGGCTTCCCTTTAATCAAATATCTTATTTCAAGAGAATCTTCTGATTCTAAGAGTCTGTTGGTTGTGGTGGTTGTCACCTGTCCCGCTTCGGTCGCCAAAACGCCAGCCAGCATTTTGTCGCGCGCTTCTTTATCCCGGATACAAGGCTATGGGGACAACTCGGAATCCGCTTTCGGAGTCAAAGCGTTAGGGGCTTCGTAAAAAAGCCCGTCCTGTGGATGGGTGAAAAGCAAAAAACTCTGTCCACGGACTTGTCCCCAGCCGGGCGGCGAAGCTGACAGAGGACCGAATTGTGGACAACCTGCCATCTGATACAGTCGGTCCGAGCCAGCCTGTCATTTCATCCAGCCTTATCCACACCCGCCCACAGCCCCAGGTGAACCCTGTGAACAAACCCCAGAGCTTCTTCCACCTGCACCTGATTTCCGACGCCACGGGCGAAACGCTGCTCGCCGCCGGCCGCGCGGCCTCGGCGCAGTATAAGGACGCGCGCGCCATCGAGCACATCTATCCGCTCATCCGCACGGAGAAGCAGGTGGCCAAGGTGTTCGAGGACATAGAGGAGGAGCCTGGCATTATTCTCTATACGGTCGTCGACCAGAAGCTGGCGCGCGGCATAGACGAGCGCTGCGCGGCCATGGGCCTGCCTTGTGTTTCGGTGCTGGAGCCGGTGCTGACGGTTTTCCAGTCCTATCTCGGCACGCCGGCCGGCCGCCGCGTCGGCGCCCAGCACGTGCTCGACGCCGAATATTTCCGCCGCATCGACGCGCTCAACTTCACCATGGAGCATGATGACGGCCAACTGCCGGCCAATATGGACGATGCCGATATCGTGCTGATCGGCATTTCGCGGACGTCCAAGACGCCGACCAGCATCTATCTCGCCAATCGCGGCATCAAGACCGCCAACATCCCGATCGTGCTCGGCGTGCCGGTGCCCGAAAGCCTGATCAATGCCAAGACGCCGCTGATCGTCGGATTGATCGCCACCGCCGAACGCATCTCGCATGTCCGCCAGAACCGCATTCTCGGCAATTCGAGCGCCTTCGTGCCGACCGACTATATCGATCGCGCCGCCATCAACGAGGAACTCGCCTATGCCCGCCAGATCTGCACCCGGCACGGCTGGCCGATGATCGACGTCAGCCGCCGCTCGATCGAGGAAACGGCGGCGGCCATCGTTGCCCTGCGGGGGAAGAACAGATAATTGGAATGCGCGGCGCGTTGCTGACATCCACCGCCGCGAAGTTTGAAAAGTCGCGGCATGGATCCTAGGGTCTGCGCCGCGTCGCTTCGCTCCTTGCTTCGCCCTAGGATGACGAAGGGAGGATTGTCTCCGCCAATCTCCAGCGGTCGAGAGCAGTAGCCAAGGGGTATGGCGGCCGAGAGCAACCTATTCAGCCAGCATCTTAACGACGCACGAGACGCGTAACAGGCGCACCAACCATGACCGAAAAAATCATCCTCGCTTCCGGCAGCCCGTTCCGCAAGGCGATGCTGGAACATGCCGGCATCGACATCGAGGCGGTTCCGGCCACGCTCGACGAACGCGCGCTCGAAGCCCCCTTGCAGGACAGCGGCGCCTCGCCCGAGGATGTCGCGCTGGTGCTGGCGGAAGCCAAGGCCACGGAGGTGAGCGAGCGACGGCCCGGCGCCCTGGTGCTCGGCTGCGACCAGACGCTGTCGCTGGGCGACGAAGTGTTCCACAAGCCGGCCGACATGGAAGGCGCGCGCCGGCACCTGCTGGCGCTGTCGGGCAAGACCCATCAGCTCAACAGCGCCGCCGTCCTGGTGCGCGACGGCAAGGTGTTGTGGCGGCATGTCGGCATCGCCTCCATGACCATGCGCAAGCTCGATCCCGGCTTCATCGGCCGGCATCTCGCCCGCGTCGGCGCAAAGGCGCTGGCCAGCGTCGGCGCCTATCAGGTCGAAGGCGAAGGCATCCAGCTGTTCGAGAAGATTGAAGGCGACCATTTCACCATCGTCGGCCTGCCGCTTCTGCCGCTTTTGGCGGAGTTGCGCACGCTGGGAGCGATCGATGGCTGAGGCAACGAAGAAGGCCTTCGTGTCAGGCCATCCGATAAAACATTCGCGGTCGCCGAAAATCCACGGCCACTGGCTGGCCGAACACGGCATCGACGGCAGCTATGAGGCCATCGATGTCGCGCCGCAGGATTTCGCCGCGTTCCTGGCGGGGCTGAAGGCGAATGGCTATGCCGGCGGCAACGTCACCATTCCGCACAAGGAAGCGGCCTTTGCCGGCGTTGCTCGGCGCGACCATGCGGCGGACCAGATCGGCGCCGTCAACACGCTGTGGTTCGAGGACGGCGCCTTGTGGGGCGGCAACACGGACGCCCATGGTTTTGCCGCCAACCTCGACGACTACGCGCCGGGCTGGGCGGCGAATGGCCCGGCCGTGGTGCTGGGCGCCGGCGGCGCTTCGCGCGCGGTCATCCACGCGCTGAAGGAGCGAGGCGTCGGCGACATCCGCATCGTCAACCGCACGCTTGCCCGCGCCGTCGAACTGCGCGACCGCTTCGGCGCCGGCATCTCGGCGCATGAGCCGGCCGCGACCGCCGAACTGTTGCGCGATGCCGGCCTGCTCATCAACACAACGGCGCTTGGCATGCAGGGCAATGAAGGCCTGCCGGCGGATCCGGCGCTGCTGCCCGGCCATGCCGTGGTCCATGACATCGTCTATGTCCCGCTCGAGACCCCGCTGCTTGCGGCGGCCCGGGCGCGCGGGCTGAGAACGGTCGACGGGCTCGGCATGCTGCTCAACCAGGCGGTGCCGGGCTTCGAACATTGGTTCGGCGTCAGGCCCAAGGTCACGGCTGAACTGCGCGCGATCATCGTCGCCGACCTGGCGCCGAAATCTCCGGAAGCCCATTCTCCGGTGGCCAGGACATGATCGTGCTCGGCCTCACCGGCTCGATCGGCATGGGCAAGTCGACGACGGCCAAAATGTTCGTCGATGCCGGCGTGCCGGTGCACGATTCCGACGAGACGGTGCACCGACTCTATGCCGGCAAGGCGGCGCCGCTGGTCGAGGCTGCGTTTCCCGGCACCACCGCCGGTGGCGTGGTCGACCGGGCAAAGCTTGGCGCCCGCGTGCTTGGCGACGCGGCCGCGTTGAAACAGCTTGAGGCGATCATCCATCCGCTGGTCCGCGCCGATGCCGACGCCTTCCTGGCGAGGCATCGTAACGCGGGCGAATCGATCGCCGTGCTCGACATACCGCTTTTGTTTGAAACCGGCGGACGCGGTCGTGTCGACAAGGTCGTGGTCGTGACCGCACCCGCCGAAGTCCAGCGACAACGCGTGCTGGCGCGGCCGGGCATGGGCGAGGAGAAACTGGCGTCGATTCTGGCCAAGCAGGTTCCGGACGCGGAAAAGCGAAAGCTGGCCGATTTCGTCATCGACACCGGCAACGGCCTTGAAGCGGCCAGAGCGGCGGTCGATGCGATCATTGCCGAACTTTCCGGCGCTGGTCGCTGAGGCTTTCCCTTCTCCCCTTGTGGGAGAAGGTGTCGCCGAAAGCGACGGATGAGGGGTGGTCCAGCGTGGCGGCCGCTTTGACGGCAGCGCACGGCGCGGGTTTCCAACATCTCATTTCACTGGAACACCCCTTGTGTGTTTGGAATCGTGCATAATTGAGGTGCCACGGACCAGGTGGTTGCCTGATCCGTGGCGGCGGTCGAGAGCCCGTCGCCCCTCAGGTGCCGATACCGTGGATGAGCTGGGGCCCGACCGTCTTCTTTTGTGA
>NZ_JAFKIC010000242.1 GCF_017306585.1 Mesorhizobium sp.
CATTTCATCTATCCGGGCCTCGGCTATGGCGGTTCGTGCTTTCCCAAGGACGTCCGCGCCCTGATCAAGACGGCCGAGGGCGTCAAGTTCGACGCCAAGCTGCTGCGCGCCGTCGAGGAGCGCAACAATGACCAGAAATCCGTGCTGTTCGACAAGGTGAACCGCTATTTCAAGGGCGGTCTCCGGGGCAAGACGTTTGCGCTGTGGGGCCTGGCCTTCAAGCCCAACACCGACGACATGCGTGAGGCCCCGGCGCGCGTGCTGATGGAAGCGCTCTGGCAGGCCGGCGCGATCGTGCAGGCTTATGATCCCGAGGCGATGCAGGAATGCCAGGCCATCTACGGCCAGCGCGATGACCTGCTTTTGTGCGGCACCAAGGAGGCAGCCCTGCGCGGCGCTGACGCGCTGCTCATCGCCACCGAATGGAAGAGCTTCCGCGCGCCCTCCTTCGACGCGTTGAAGGACGCGCTGACCACGCCGGTCATCTTCGATGGCCGCAATCTCTACGACCCCAAGGTCGTGGCGCGCCACGGCATCGAATATTATTCGATCGGCAGAATGGCGGCGTGAGGCCAGGCGCCAAGAAATCGGAGAACGGAGCGGGTGGGGCAACCACGACGAGCGCGCCCGGCGCGCAAAGGAGCTGTAACTGATGGTGCTGGACGTAAAGCCCGAGCAAATCACCAAGGATCATTTCGATGTTGTCGCCATCGGTTCCGGCTTCGGTTCGGCTTTCTTCCTGCACGAATTCGCCAGGCGGCGTAAGGCGCGTATCCTGGTCCTGGAATGGGGCCGGCACAACACGCATGAATGGCAGCTGGATCAGAACGCCAACACCGACATCGACGACGAGACGACCTACAGGACCAATTCCGACAAACCTTGGAATTATACGATCGGACTGGGTGGCGGCACCAATTGCTGGTTCGGCCAGACACCGAGGTTCCACCCCAACGATTTCCGGCTGAAAAGCGCCTACGGCATCGGCAATGACTGGCCGATCAGCTATGACGATGTCGAGCCGTTTTACTGTGACGCCGAGGAGATCATGTCGATCTCCGGCGATCCCGACATGGCCGCGATGCTGCCGCGCTCGAAGCCGTTTCCGCAACCGCCGCACCTTATGTCCACGCCCGACCGGATGATGAAGGCTGCGCAGCCCGGCCAGCACTTCGTGATGCCAACCGCGCGGGCGCGCGTTCCCACGTCACAGCGGACGTCGTGCTGCGCCAATCTCCGCTGCTGGCTCTGTCCGGCCGACGCCAAGTTCACCGCCAACAACGGGTTGATGCACGTCTTCGAGCATCCCGACATTGCCGTCTGTCTCGGCGCGGAAGTGCGGCGGCTCGATCATGCCGGCGGCGCGGTGCGCTCGGTCACCTTCGTCCATGATGGCAAGGAGTATCAGGTCAGTGGTGACCTCTTCATTCTCGGCGCCAATGCCATCCAGAGCGCCGCGATCATGCTACGGTCCGGGCTCGGCGATGAATTCGTCGGGCGCGGCCTGCATGAATCCTATGGCTGGAACTTCGAGGCTTATCTCGACGGTGTCGACAATTTCGACGGCAGCACCATCACCACAGGCCTGAATTTCGGCCTCTATGACGGCCCGCACCGCTCCGAGCACGGGGCGGCACTGGTCTATTTCGAGAACCGCTGGCAGCATGGAATGCGCGCCGAAAAGGGGCGCCTGCGCCAGCTGTTGCCACTTGTCATGGTCACGGAAGACCTGCTCGACGACGAGAATTTCGTTACCCTCGACGAGAACGACAATGCCTTCGTCTCCTTCAAGGCGCCGTCGGACTACGCGGTCCGGGGCATGGCCCGGGCGCTCGACAAACTGCCTGATCTGCTTGCGCCGCTGCCGGTCGAGAGGCTCTTCGACCGGGGCATCCGGCCAACCGAATCGCATGTCCAGGGCACGCTGCGGATGGGCACCGGCCCGGCCGATTCGGTGGTCGACAGCGGCATGATCCACCATCGGCTTCGCAACCTGGTGGTCGTCGGCACCAGCACCTATCCGAGCTGCTCCTGCGCCAACCCGAGCCTGACCGCGGCGGCGCTGTCGCTGCGGGCGGCGAGCCTCATCGCGTGAGGGGAGGCATCGCATGATCAAAGTCACACGGCGTTCGGTTCTGGCCATCATGGCGGGAGGCGTGGCGTCGACAGGCATCGCCTACGCCGCCGTCTCCTCGTTTTCCGACGAGGACCTGATTCGCGTCACGCTCGAAAAATACCTTGGCAGGCTGAGCATCCGCAAAGAGCATCTGGAGCAGTTCGTGCTGGAGTTCCGCAACCGCAATCCCTGGATATTTCCCAGTAAGAAGCTGAGCAATGGCATCACCTTGCTCGAGACTGCGAAGCTTGGGCACGCGCGCGAGTTGCTGCCGAGGCGCAAGCGCCGCGACCTCAGGCACTTCGACCGCTGGGTCGTCACCGAATTCCATATGCTGACGGACTATGCCTGGCGCAGTTCGCCCAACGATCCGATCCGGTTCACCGGATGGCATTCATGCACCAATCCCTTCGCGACGCTTGATCCGCCCCAGAGCGCCTGAGGCGCGGGGCACACCAAATTCCGACAAGGAGCCGGTACGATGAAAGTCCTTTTCGCCAGCGGCAACGGCTATCCACCCGAGTTCGGCGGCGGCGTCCAGTCCAGCACCCACCATCTGGCCGAGCAACTGATCGAGCATGGCCATGAGGCGGGGGTGCTTGCCGCGCTTTTTGGCGACGGCATGTTCGGGCTCAAGGCACGCGCCAAGATGAAGCTGCTGCGCCAGCCGGCCGTTGTCGACAGCCACCCCGGCTATCCCGTGGTGCGCAGCTGGTTTCCCTGGGAGGCCGCCGGCTTTGCGGTGAAAAAGCTTAGGCCCGACGTGGCGGTGGTGCAGTGTCACAAGTCGGTTCCGCTCGGCAAGGCACTGCAGGCCGCCGGCGTGCCGCTGGTCGTCTATCTCAGGAATGTCGAGTTCCATGAACTGGGCGGCGACCTGCGCGAACTGCGCTCCGCGCTCTACATCGCCAATTCTGAGTTCACCGCCCGCACCTACGGCAGGGAGTTCGGTATAGAAGCGACTGTCATTCCGCCGACCATCAATCCGACGCAATACAGCACGCCAACCACGGGCCAGTTCGTCACCCTGATCAATCCTTACGAGGAAAAGGGTTTTGAACTGGCGGTTCGCATCGCCGAGGCCTGTCCTGAAATCCCGTTCCTGTTCGTCGAAAGCTGGAAGCTGGAAGACGACCATCGGGCGCGCATCGAGAAGATCATCGCGCCACTCGGCAATGTCACGCTGGAAAACCGCACCAACGACATGAAGACAGTCTATGGCCGCACCCGCATCCTGCTCGCGCCCTCGAAATGGGAAGAGGCCTGGGGCCGCGTGGCGTCGGAGGCGCATTGCAGCGGCATCCCGGTTGTCGGTTCGCGGCGCGGCGGCCTGCCCGAAGCGATCGGCCCCGGCGGCGTGGTGCTCGACTACGACGCGCCGCTCGCCGATTGGGTCGCGGCGGTCAGGCTGCTTTGGAACGACAACAAGGAGTACGAACGGGTCTCGAACCTGGCGCGCGGCTTCGCGGCGCGCCAGGAACTCGATCCGGATCGCCAGTTCGTCACCTTCTTCTCGATACTGGACAGAGCGGTGCAGCAACGCGCCCTGCAGGCCGCCTGAGGGCTGCCCCGCCGCACGTGATCCGGATCAGGCCGGGCGCTTGACCCGGTTTTTCAGACTCTCGTAGCCACGTGCGCCGAGCAGGGCGCGGGCCAGCGCCTTGGCCGTGCTCTTGCGGCCTTGCTGCGAGTTGATCTGGCGCAGCCTGGCCGGCAGGTTGCGCGCCGCCTGGCCAAGCGCCGGCAGCGACAGCGCGTCGGGAAAACTCACAATGTGCGTTTCGACGCACAGCACCGGCTTGCCGGACAGTTCGGTGATCCTGAGCGCTTGCGCATGCTCGCTCTCGATGAACAGGATGGCATTGGATTTGCGGTAGAAATCTGCCTTGAAGGAGCCGTGCGCGCCAAGCCGCTGGCGCTCTTCCTTGCTTGGCAGGTCGAGCATGATCAATTGATCGTACTGAATACCGTTCCGGGCCAGCCAGGCCTCGGTCAGGGCGCGGTATTTCTCCAGCCGGCTGGTGACCAGCCAGCCGATCCTGTGGGTCGGGGCATGCAGCGGCCGCGCTTCCGCGAGGAATTTCTCATAGGCCGGGCCGTCGTCGTTTTCGGCTTCGGTCGGATCGAGGCACAGCACCCCATCGATGTCGACACAGCATTGCGCCAGGAATTTGTGGTGCATGAAATTCCACTGGAACATGCGCGGGTGGAGCACCACTTCGAAGACGATGTCGGTTTCCGGATGCTCGGGCTCGAGGCCGAACACGGCGGCATAGGAGAAATCGCCTTCGATGCCGGCGGCCTCGATGCGGGCGCGGGCGTCGCGCATGGCGTTGCCGCCGGCGATGCTGTCGTCGATCACCAGCACCTTGCGCATCTCCGAGACCTTGCGGTCGAGCGCGGCGCGGCGCTTGGTGATGCCCGACGTGTAGATCCGGCCCTCCAGGAAGGAGTCCAGATCGGTCATCGGAATGTTGGCGGCGAGGCTGACCAGCGTCGCCGCCAGCACGCCGCTTCTGGGCACGCCGACCACCAGGTCGATGTCGCGCGGCAGCCGGTGAAGGTTGCTGACGATGGCGTCGTTCATGTCGGAGATCGATCGGTAATTCATGGATCAGACCTGCTGCTGGATTGGGTGTCAGTAAACGAGAAAGGCGCCGGAATTATTGCGCCTCGCGCGGGGTGGCCGCCGGCTGCCTTGCCGGCAGCATTCTCACGGCTTCGCGCAAGGCCTCCCGACCGGATGCGAAGGCCAGCGCGACGAGGATGGTGATGGCGTAGGCGAGCACGGCGGCGCTGGCCAGGGCGATGACATGCTGCTGCGGCAGCAGCGGCTTGATCAGCCAGACCGCCGCCAGCGCCAGATGCGCGCCGAGCACGAACGGTGTCGCGGCATGCAGCACATGGCTGGCTCGCAACGGCCCGCTCTTGCCGACATAGAGCCACAGGAAGGGCGTGCGCAGATACTCGCTGACCGCATAGGCCACGGCCACGCCGAGCGCGCCGTAGGGCAGGCCGAGCGCGAAGGCCAGAACCGAGGTCACGGCCGTGATGATGCCCCAGCGCATGAAATCGCCGGAGCGGCCCTGGCTGACGAAAAGCCATCCCGCCGGATTGTTGAGCGGCTGCAGCAGGCCGGCAAAGCCCAGCGCCAGGAAGATCGAGGCGCTTTCGCGCCACTGCTCGCCAAGCACGAAGGGAATGAGCGTGTCCGACATCGCGGTGGCGAAGGCGACGCCTGGCAGCGCCACCAGGAGGATCAGCGGCATAACACGCAGATAGGCGCTGCGGTAGCGGTCGGGCTCGTCCTTGAGCCGCGACAGCGCCGGCACCATGACCTTGGACAGTGGATTGGTGATCTGGCTGAGCGGGAAAAGCAGCAGCTTGTAGGCGCGATCATAAAGGCCGAGCTGGGCTTCCCCCCAATATTTGCCGATCAGCACGTTGTCGAGGTTGCGGGCGAAGAAGTTGGCGAAGTTGAAGCCGGTGATGCCGGCGCCGAAATTGATCAGTTCGCCGATGCCGTCGACCTTGCGCGGCATGCCGGGCCGCCAGCGCGAGCTTGCCCAGTAGCACACGGTCGGCAGCACCGCGCCGGTCAGCGTGCCGGCGAAAAGCGCCCAGTAGGAGCGGTCGATGAAGGTCCAGCCGATCGACACCGCCAGTCCCGCGACCGCGCTTGCGACATCGATCGCCGCCAGCCGGGTGAACTGCATGCGCCGGGTCAACAGCGCCAGATGCTGTGCGCCGAGCCCGTAGGCCATGATCTGCAAACCGAGCGCCGCGACCAGGCCGGCGACGCGCGGTTCGCCATAGAAGGCGGCGACCAGAGGTGCCGCGCCCGCGAGCACGCAGGCCAGCACGGCGCTGACGGCGACATTGATCCAGAAGAGGTAGTTCACCTCCTCGTGCCGGATGCCTGTTTTCTGGATCGTCGCCTGCGTCAGCCCGAAATCCTGGAACAGCGCGATGAAGGCCAGCACCGGCGCGCACATCGCCACCACGCCGAAATCCTGCGGTGACAAAAGCCGCGACAAGACGATGACCGAGATGATCTGCGTGGCGACCCGCACCGATTGCGACAAGGCGGTCACCACCGCGCCGCGGCCTACGGACTTGCGCAGCGAGCCTTCTGGCGGATCGAAAGGGTTGGCTTCCAAATTCAGGATTCCTGATTTTTTCGCGGAGTCCGAAAACCCCGAAATCCGCAACCGCCGCCGACCCCAAACTACGGCATTAATTTTGCAGTGCAACAGAAAACGTGGAGTGTCGCGCCAAAAATGTTGCGATGCAGCAAGAGCTGTACTAGCATCCCCTTGGGTGGGTCAAACAGCGGTCGAGTTTTCATGCTGCATGTCTTGTACCTCGTGCACGATGTCTCCGATCCGGCGGTTCGCCGGCGGATCATTATGCTGAGGGCAGGCGGCGCCCGGGTCACCCTGGCGGGCTTCCGCCGCACCGCGACCCCGATCGCCGATATCGAAGGATTGCGGCCGATCGACCTTGGCGCGACGCGTGACGGCCGATTCGCCCAACGCCTGACGGCGGTCGCGAAAGCGGCGGTTTCGCTTCGGGCGAAGCTCGCGGGCGCGGCACGGCCCGATCTCATCATCGCGCGCAATCTTGAGATGCTGGCGCTTGCCCGCCGTGCAAGGTCCGTTTTCGGCGCCGGCGTGCCGGTCGTCTATGAATGCCTCGACATCCACCGTCTGGTGCTGCGCGACGACGTTCTGGGCAAGGCGCTGCGCGCCACCGAGCGCCACCTGGCGCGAGACGTGAAGCTGCTGGTGACCAGTTCGCCCGCCTTCATAGCCAACTACTTCAAGCCCTTCCGTCAGGTCGCGGCGCCTGTTGAACTGGTCGAGAACAAATATTTCGAGGCTGCCGCAATTCTGCCCGGCGAACCCGAAGCACTGGAAAATCCCGTCGCCCCGCCATGGCGCATCGGCTGGTTCGGAGCGCTGCGCTGCCGCCGCTCGCTCGAATTGCTGGCCGATTTCACGCGCCGCATTGAGGGCCGTTTCGAGGTCGTGCTGCGCGGCCGCCCGGCGCTGTCCGAATTCCCGGATTTCCACGCCTTCGTCGACGCCGAGCCCTATCTTTCGTTTCGCGGTCCGTATCGCAATCCCGAGGACATGGCGGCGATCTATCAGGACGTTCATTTTTCATGGGCGATCGATTTCTTCGAGGCGGGGCAGAACTCGGAATGGCTGTTGCCCAATCGTCTCTATGAAGGCTGCCGGTTCGGTGCGGTGCCGATTTCCATGAGCAATACCGAGACCGGTCGCTTCCTGAAGCAGCAGGATATCGGCGTCCTGTTGGCGGACGCCTCGTCGGATGCGCTCGAAGCAGCGCTCGGCAGGATGGAGCACTACCGCTTCGGCAGGCTGAAGGCACGCGTGCTCGCGCATAATCCCAGGATGTGGAGCTACGATCGCAGCGACTGCAGGGCACTGGTCGAGAAACTGCGCCGCCTGAGCGCTGTGCGCGAACCGCTCGCCGCCGAAGCCCTGGCATAGGATCAGCCCGATGATGCAAGCGCCTGCCTCCAGCCTGATCGTGATCCCCTGCCTCAACGAGGCGGCCCATATCGGGGCGCTGCTCGACCAGTTGCGGCCATCGGCCGAAAGGCTGAGCGCCAGGATCATCGTTGCGGATGGCGGCAGCACCGACGGCACGTTGGCCATAGTCGAGGATGTCGCTGCCAGGGACCCTCGTGTCATCCTGCTGCACAACAGGCGGCGCATACAGAGCGCGGCGATCAATCTCGCCGTCGGCACCTTCGGCGAGGGCGCCGAGTATCTGATCCGCATAGACGCCCATGGCGGCTATCCTGACGATTATTGCGACCGGCTGGTCGAGGAGGCACTTGCCACCGGTGCGGATTCGGTCGTGGTGTCCATGCTGACCAGCGGCAGCGGCGCCGTGCAGAAGGCTGCCGCTGCGGCGCAGAATTCCAAGCTCGGCACCGGCGGCTCCAAGCACCGCCACCTCTCGGCCGGCGAGTGGATCGATCACGGCCATCACGCGCTGATGCGCATATCGGCCTTCGGCGCGGTCGGCGGCTATGACGAGACCTTCAGCCACAATGAGGATGCCGAACTCGACTATCGGTTGCGGCAGGCCGGCTACAGGATCTGGATGAGCGGCAGGACGCAGATGGTCTACTATCCCCGCGCCTCGCTCAAAGGCCTCTATTTCCAGTATCTCGGCTATGGCCGGGGCCGCGCCAAGAACGTGCTGAAGCACCGCGTCATCCCGAAGGTGAGGCAGATGGTGCCGCTGGCGGTTTTCCCCGTGGTTCTCCTGGCCGCCTTCTCCTTCATACACTGGATCGCGGCGGTGCCGCTGCTGCTGTGGATGTCGGTGTGCCTGGGCTATGGGCTGGCCGCGGCCATCCGCCAGCGCAAGGCCGATGTGGCGCTGGCCGGCGTCTCGGCGATGGTCATGCATTTCGCCTGGTCCGTAGGCTTCTGGCTGCAGCTTCTCGGCCTCGGCGCGCGGCGCGGGGTGGCGTGATGGCGGTTCAGGCCAAGAACCGCAGCATCGACATCGGCGTCTGCACGTTCCGGCGGCCTGAACTGGCCGACACGCTGCGCTCGCTTGCCGCTCTGGATATGCCGCAAGGTTTCGACGTCGGCGTTATCGTTGCCGACAATGACGACACGCCGAGTGCGCAGGCGCTTGTCGAGTCCTTGTCGCGGGAACTCGCGCTGCCCATCCGCTATCGGCATGCCCCCGCGCGCAACATATCGGTTGCGCGCAACGCGTGCCTTGACGCCAGCGAGGCGGACTTCCTCGCCTTCATCGACGATGACGAGACGGCAACCGCCGGCTGGCTCCGCGAACTGGTGGCGACCGCCGAGACGAGCGGCGCCGCCGCCGTGCTTGGCCCCGTGCGGGCGCTTTATCGCGCCGACGCGCCCGACTGGATGCGGCGCGGCGACTTCCACTCCACCTTGCCTGTCTGGGTGCGTGGTGAAATCCGCACCGGCTACACCTGCAACGTGTTGCTGCGCCTGGGATCGGAAAGCCTGCGCGGTCGCCGCTTCAGCCTGGCGCGCGGCCAGACGGGCGGCGAGGACACCGAATTCTTCGACCAGATGCACAGGATGGGCGGCCGCATCGCCTTTGCGCCGGACGCATGGGTCGATGAAGTGGTTCCGCGTGCCCGGGCGGCGTTCGATTGGCTCGGCCGCCGCCGCTTCCGCGTCGGCCAGACGCATGGCCGCCTTCTGGGCCAGAACGCCGGCGGCATCGGCGTGGTCAAACAGGTCGGCCTCGCCTCGGCGAAGGCGCTTTATTGCTTTGCCGCGGCACTTCCCGTCGTGGCCAGCCCGGTTCGCCGCAACCGCTCCGTGCTGCGCGGCATCATGCATGTCGGCGTCGTGAGCGGGCTTTTCGGCATCCGCGAACTGCGCCTCTACGGCCAGCCCGCACCGGGGGAAGGGGGCAAACGTGCAGCCTGATCCCTCCACCGTCCCCGACGTGTCCTTCGTCATCGCCGCCTATAATGCCGAGGCGACCCTTGATCGCGCGATCGCCAGCGCCATCGCCCAGAAGGGCGTCAGCGTGGAGATCATTGTCGTCGACGACCAGTCACGCGATGCGACGCTCGATGTGGCAAGGGCTTATCCAAGCGATATCGTCCGCGTCGTGGCGCTTGAGAAGAACAGAGGGCCTGGCGGCGCCCGCAACGCCGGCCTTGATGCGGCCCGAGGCAGGTGGATCGCGGTTCTCGATTCCGACGACGCCGTCTTTCCTGGCCGCATCGCCGCCATGATCGCGCGCGCCGAGGGGGCGGAGGCCCAAATCGCCGTCGACAATATCCAGGTGATCCGCGAGGACGGTGTCGTCGAGGCTGCCATGTTCCCTCGCCGATATCTGGAAGGGTTGCGCGAGATTTCGCTGGCCACCTACATCGCCGGCAACGTGGTCTTCGAATCCAAGTTCAACCTCGGCTACCTCAAGCCGATCTTCCTGCGCAGCTTCCTCGATGAAAACCGGCTTCGCTACGACGAGAAGCTGAGGATCGGTGAGGACTACATTCTGTTTGCCGAAGCCCTGGCCAAGGGCGGCAGGTGCGTGGTCGAGCCTGAAACCGGCTATGCCTATCACATCCGCAGCGGCTCCATCTCGCGCGTGCTCGAGCCACATCACGTCGAGGCGATGCGCAAGGCGGATGCCGTGTTCGCTCAAACCCATCGCATGGACGAGGCGGCCCAGGCGGCGTTCGCCCGCCGCGACCGCAGCCTGCGCAAGGCGGCGTCGTTCCTGGCGATGGTTCAGCACATCAAGGCGCGGTCTCCGCTCAAGGCGATCCGGACGGCGCTCGGCGACCCGGCGGCGGTCAGGCATATGGGCATGCCGATCGCCGCGCGGTTGCGAAGAATGGCGGCACAGTTTGCCGTCGGGGTGGGGAGGTGAAGATGCAGGCACATGGAGTGATTTTTCGTGGCCTGTGAATGGACTGCAGTCGATCTCCTCAGAAGGAATTTGCGATGAAGAAAATCAGGAAGGCCGTGATACCGGTGGCGGGGCTTGGAACACGATTCCTGCCGGCGACCAAGTCGATGCCGAAGGAAATGCTTCCCGTCGTCGACAGGCCCGTGGTGCAGTATGCGGTGGACGAGGCCTTCGAGGCGGGTATCGAGCACATCGTGTTTGTCACCGGCCGCAACAAGGCGGTCATCGAGGACTATTTCGACCTGCATCCCGAATTGATCGGGACCCTGGAGCAGACCGGCAAGAAGGCGCAGCTGGAATCGCTGGAAAGCCTGTTGCCGGTGGCCGGCGCCACCTCCTTCATCCGCCAGCAGTCGCCGCAGGGGCTCGGCCACGCCGTCTGGTGCGCGCGCGAGGTGATCGGCAATGAGCCCTTCGCCCTGCTTTTGCCCGACATGGTGTCCTTCGGCGGGCGCGGCTGCCTGGCCGAGATCACCGATCTCTACGCGCAGACCGGCGGCAACGTCATCGCCGTCGAGCGCTGCGATCCGAGCGAAACCAACAAATACGGCATTGTCGGCCGTGGCGCCGATGTCGGCGGCGGCTTCGAGATCACCGCCATGGTCGAAAAGCCGGCGCCGGCCAACGCGCCATCGAACTTTTACATCAACGGCCGCTACATCCTGCAGCCGGAGATTTTCGCGCTTCTTGGCAATCAGCAGCGCGGCGCCGGCAATGAAATCCAGCTGACGGATGCGATGGTCCGGCTGTCCAGCGACCAGCCGTTCTTTGCCCAGCCCTTCAACGGCCGCATGTTCGACTGCGGATCGAAGGAAGGCTTCATCCAGGCCAATGTCGCCTTCGCCCTGTCGCGCGCCGACATGAAGGGCCCGGTCTTCGAAATGCTGCAGGAGTTCGTGCGGTCGCATGAGCGCCAGGAAGAAGCCGCATAATGCCCATCTTTCGGGAGCATTGTTGGATGGCTGACGGCGTGGGGGCCGGCAGGCTTTCCGCCATCTGGCATGGCGCTTGCGTTGCATCTGGCAATGCTCCCGATCTTCGAAGCACCTGGGAGCCAAGGCACGATCCCGAGACGCCGAATGCGGCCTTCGGAAAAGATCGTGTTCAAACAAACGGATAGAGCACCGCCCCGGTCGATCGGGATGGACCAGGCTCTGGAATGGGACCGAAGATGAATTATGCCAACTTTCCTCTCGACAAGAGGATGCCATTGCCGAATTCCGATGCAGGAAACGGCGAAGACTTCATCGATATCGAGCGGCTGCTTGGCATGGCCGCGCGGCAGGCCAAGGTGGTCGCCGTGTGCGCCGCCATCGGTCTTTTCCTGGGTATGCTTTATCTGCAGACCACGCCGCCCAAATATCAGTCGGTCGCCAGCGTGCTGATCGACGAGGGCCTGAACAAGATCGTCGACGACATTTCGGCGGCATCGACGACCATGCAGACCGATTCGGCCATTCTGAGCCAGATCGAGATCCTGACCTCGACCAGGCTCGCCTCGGTGGTCGTGGACAAGCTCAAGCTCGATCAGAACGACACGTTCATGAACCCGCCCCAGTCGGCGCTTGCCCAGGGGGTTGGCCTCATTCGCGGCGTCATCCAGTATTTTCGTCCGAGCCCCCTCATGCCGGGTGTCGGCGACATCAGCAAGCTCGACCCCGCCGCGCGCGATGCGCTGATCGCGACGTCGCGCCGCGACTATGCGATCCTCAAGCTGCAGAATGAGATCAAGGCGGAGCGTGTCGGACGCAGCTACGTCATCGCGCTTGGCTACCAGGCGACGGATCCGGGCCTGGCGAACGCCATCACCAAGGCCTATGCCGACGCCTATCTCGCCGACCAGCTCGATGCCTCCTTCGACGCCACCGAGCGCGCGGCGGTCTGGCTGCAGGGCAGGTTGACCGAGCTGCGCGAGAGCTCGCAACAGGCATCGCTGGCGGTGGAGAAGTTCAGGGCCGAGCACGGCCTCTCGGCCAACAGCGACGGCCAGCTGATGAGCGACAAGCAGCTCGCCGATCTCAACGCCCAGCTCATCGTGGCGCAGGCCGACACGGCGCGCGCCAGCGCCCGCTACCAGCAGTACAAGCAGATCGTCGACAGCGGTTCCGACAACGCCTTCAAGGACGCCGCCATCTCGGCCGACCAGCCGAGCAGCGCACTCATCTCGACGCTCAAGACGCGTTACCTGGCGGTTGCCAAGCGGCAGCAGGATGTCGAGGCGAATTTCGGCCCCGAGCATCCCCAGGCCGTGGCGCTCGCCAAGGAAAAGGCCGACATATCGGCTCAGATCTTCGGCGAACTGAAGCAACTGACCCAGAGCTATCGCAACGAATATGAGGTGGCGCAGGCGCGTGAGATCGCGCTCAGGGCCAATGTCGCCGCCGCGCAAGGCAAGAGCTCCATCGACAACCAGTCGCAGGTCAAGCTGCGCGATCTCGACCAGAAGGCGACGGCGCTCACCACGCTCTACCAGACCTTCCTCGGCCGTTACGAGGAAGCAGCCCAGCAGCAATCCTTCCCGGTCGGCAAGATCCGCATCATCTCCGACGCCTCCACCCCGCTCTCCGCCTCCAGCCCGCGCACCATCGTGGTGCTCGGCCTCTCGCTGGTGCTTGGCGTGCTGATGGGAGCCGGCTTTGGCGGCCTCAACGAGTTCAACGAGCGGTTCTTCCGCACCGGCGACGAAGTGCGCGACCGCGTCGGTCTCAAATTCCTCGGCTATCTGCCGACCATCGGCAGCAAGTCGACGAAGGAAGACAAGCCGGTCGACGGCCAGCCCGACCAGAAGGCCGCCAGATCGCCCGCTGCGCTGGAAAAACGGGCGCGCATGCGGGTAAGCATCGACGCTCCCGCATCGATGTTCGCCGAGACGCTGCGCAGCGCCAAGATCGCCTTCGATGTCGTGCTCGAAGGACAGGCAAGCCGCGTCATCGGCGTCATTTCGGTGCTGCCCGGCGAAGGCAAATCCACGGTCGCGGCCAACCTCGCCGGACTGCTCGCCGCCAACGGCGCCAGGACGTTGCTGATCGATGGCGACTTGCGCAATCCAGGCCTCAGCCGCAGTCTCGGCATGGAGGCCGAACAGGGGCTGATGGAAGCGGTGGTCAACGGCCAGACCTGGCAGTCCGTCGGCAAGATCGACAGGCAGACCAAGCTGGCGATCATCCCGGCCGTGCTGCGCGGCAACTTCTCACACACCAGCGAACTGCTTTCCTCGGGCGGCATGCGGCGCTTCATCGAGAACGCCAAGGAGACGTTCGAGTATATCGTCGTCGACCTGCCGCCGCTCGGGCCGGTCGTCGACGCCAAGGCCTTCGCGCCGCTTGTCGACGGTTTCGTGCTCGTCACCGAATGGGGCCGCACGCCGCGCGCCATGGTCCGTTCGATGCTGGAATCCGAACCCTATGTCGCCAACAAGATCGTCGGCGCGGTGCTGAACAAGGTCGACCTGAAGAAGCTGGCCAAATACGGCTCGCTCGGCGCCTCGGAGAAATTCTTCGACAAATATTCGACCTACTATCTCGACAAGTCGGAAGTGCGGGCGAAGGCAACGGTCTGATCGATCCGTTTTGCTGTCGAGGCCAGCCGCGTTGACCGCGGCTGGCGACGAGAGGACTACGCCGCCTTGAGCCGGTAGCGGAACACAGTGTGGTCAAGCAGCCGCCGGACGCGCGGTTCGGCTTCCGTCGCCACCAGCCAGCTTGCCGCGATCATGGTCGCGGCGACGACTGCCATCGACAGGAGATAGGGCACGCCGGCGCGCACCATTGCGCCGAGCATCGCGGCCCCGATAACATCGTGGATCAGGTAGAGCGGATAGGTCATCAGCCCGAGCCGGCGCCAGCCGCTCCAGCTGAGATCGAGCTTCAGCGACCATGCCATCAATGAGATTGCGCAGAGGAAGATGAGGATCGGCGGCATGTAGGGCATCGCTGCGCCGACCTTGATGCTGTGGACAACGACCGAACTCGCAATCTGCAGCACGCCACCGCCGAGGAACAGCAGGCACAAGACAAGACGCGACGCCGTCACCGCCTTGAACCGCATCAGCCAGATGAGCACACCGACCGCGAAGAATGAGCCGTGATGTACGAGGGTGAGCTGCAGCCAGCGCGTCTCGGCGAAATCAGACCATCTCAGCGGATAGTAGAGGCACCAGAACAGCGTGCTCACCAGGCCGATGACGATGGCCACCTTCTCCATCAGATGGAAGCGGCCGAGCCGCAGCAGCGCCCAGACGATGGCGTAGAAGGCGATCTCGATGCCGAGCGTCCAGTAGACGCTGTCGACCCAAGGGCCATAAGGCGCGAACAGGGCGGTGCGGACCAGCCTCACCACCGCATCGGTCGGCCAGCTCAGGTCGATGGCGAGCAGCAGCGCGGCGGTGACCGGCGCGCAGATCCAGACCGCGGGAGCCAGCCTTTTGACCCTGGCCTCGAAGAAGCGCAGCGGCGTCGAGTTTTCGGCGCTGAAGGCGATGACGAAGCCGCTGATGACGAAGAATACTTGGACGCCGACCCAGCCGGATCCGACCCAGGCACCGATCGCGGGTTGTGCCGGCACGCCGCCCGTGGCCTTTGCCGAAATGCCATCGGGATAAGCCCACACCCAGAAGCCGTAGTGGTAGACCATCACCAGCACGGCGGCGAGAAACCGCAGGATGTCGACGCCGCCGAAGGTAATTTTCTCTCGAGCCATACCGCACCGCCGGATGGCCCCCCGAGAAAAGTTTAGGGTGGAATGCTGCGATGCACAATCAGGGATTGCCGCTCGCGACGATCACAAACTTCACCGCTCCGCAACATCCGGAAATGGCGGCGCGTCGCTGCGCCGGTGGCCTCAAACCCCGATCCCGCGTTCCTTCATGGCGGCGGTTATTTCATCGAGTATGGCAGGATCGTCGATGGTCGCCGGCATCGTCCAATCCTCCTTGTCGGCGATCTTCTGCATGGTGCCGCGCAGGATCTTTCCCGACCGCGTCTTGGGCAGGCGCTTGATCGTCACCACCGTCTTGAAGGCGGCGACCGGGCCGATGCGTTCGCGCACCAGCGCGACCACCTCTTTCTCGATGGTCCCGCCGTCGCGCGCGACGCCGGCATACAGCACCACGAAGCCGAGCGGAATCTGGCCCTTCATGGCATCCGCGATGCCCACGACCGCGCATTCGGCGACATCGGGGTGAGCGGCCAGCATCTCTTCCATGGCGCCGGTCGACAGCCGGTGGCCGGCGACATTGATGATGTCGTCGGTGCGGGCCATCACATAGAGATAGCCGTCCTCGTCGACCATGCCGGCGTCGGCCGTCTTGTAGAAGCCGGGGAATTCGTCGAGATAGGCCTGCCGGAAGCGGGCGTCGGCATTCCATAGTGTCGGCAGGCAGCCCGCCGGCAACGGCAGCTTGACCACGACATTGCCGAGCGTGCCGCGCGCCACCTCATGGCCGGCATCGTCGAGCACGCGGATATCGTAGCCCGGCATGGGCACGCCGGGCGAGCCGTATTTAACCGGCAGCAGGCCAAGGCCGGCCGGGTTGATCGTCATCGGGGAGCCCGTCTCGGTCTGCCACCAGTGATCGACCACAGGCACGTTGAGTTTCTGCTCGGCCCATTTGATCGTTTCGGGGTCGGCGCGTTCGCCGGCCAGGAACAGCGTGCGGAACTTGGACAGATCGTATTTCGGCACGAACTCGCCCCTGGGATCCTGCCCCTTGATGGCGCGAAAGGCTGTCGGCGCGGTGAACAGCGCGACGACGCCGTGTTCCGCGATCACCCGCCAGTAGGTGCCGGCGTCCGGTGTGCCGATCGGCTTGCCTTCGAACAGGATGCTGGTGCAGCCATGCAGCAGCGGCCCGTAGACAATGTAGGAGTGGCCGACCACCCAGCCGACATCGGAAGCCGCCCAGAATACCTCGCCCGGCTTGACGCCGAACTCGTTCTCCATCGTCCATTTCAGCGCGACCATGTGGCCGCCATTGTCGCGCACGATGCCCTTGGGCTGGCCGGTCGTACCCGATGTGTAGATGATGTAGAGCGGGTCGGTGGCCAGCACCGGCACGCAGTCGACATTGGCGCCCGCCGCACGCTCGCGCGCCACCGCATCGGTATAGTCGATGTCATAGTGATCTTTCATCTCGCAGCGCAGCTGGTCGCGCTGCAGGATCAGGCAGGCGTCCGGTCTGTGGCGGGACATCTCGATCGCCTTGTCGAGCAGCGGCTTGTAGGCGACAACCCGCCCCGGCTCCAGGCCGCAGGAGGCCGAGATGATGAGTTTCGGTTTGGCGTCGTCGATGCGGGTGGCCAATTCATGCGAGGCAAAGCCACCGAACACCACCGAATGGACGGCGCCGATCCGGGCGCAGGCAAGCATGGCGATCGCCGCCTCCGCCACCATCGGCATGTAGATGATGACGCGATCGCCCTTGCCGACGCTCCGGTTCTTCAGCACCGAGGCCAGCGCCACCACGTCGCGCTTGAGCTCGGCATAGGTGAATTTCTTCATCGTGCCAGTGATGGCGCTGTCGTGGATCAGCGCGATCTGGTCGGCCCGTCCGCCGGCGACATGCCGGTCGAGCGCATTGTAGCAGGTGTTGCAGGTCGCGCCGGTGAACCAGCGGCCGTAGACGCCGGCGGTGGCATCGAAAACCTTGTCCCAGGGCGAATACCAGTCGATGGCGTCGGCCGCGTCGGCCCAGAATTTTTCCGGGTCGCGTTTCCAGCCGTCATAGACCTCGCGATAGCGTGAAGCCATCCATATCCTCCCCAGGAGCGATTTGCCGTCTTTGCAAACAGCCTATGCTGTTTCTTCCGGCGCTGTCTTCCCTGATTTTCGTTCCGGCCCGCTTGGTCCAACATGCGCAGTTTCTTTAGCTGCGTGCCGAAAGGAAGGATGAATACCTGCATCATGAGGGGTGATCGTGGCTGTGTCCATGCCGACGTCGACAACTGGGATGGTAATCCCTGTTCGACCGCTTGTGCCGGAAGCGCTGCGGAGCCACGCCGTTGATCGTCGTGCTGGTGCAGCGCTTCAGCCAAGGCTTTGAAGAGCGCGAGCGCCGCGTCACCGCCGCGACCGGGCAGGCGCGTTAAGAAGCCGCCTTAGCGACGGCTAATATACGGTATTCGTTGGATAAATTCGAATTTTTAGATCGGCAGTGCCACAAGCATCAGGCCGACGCCTCCGAAGATCAAAATGGCCGCTGCCAGTGCTTTTCGATGGCGTTCGAAAGTCGTCGGAGCACGCTCCCAGTTGTACCGCATCTGTTGTCTCCCCAAAGCCCATGGAGTCCTTACCTTACCTCGGGGAAGAAAAGCAACGGGCGCTCTGGTCGGCGCACCCTCCAATGATACCAAGTCGACGACTATTTCTGGGATGATTTTGGCCCGGCGATGCATGATCCTGTGTCGGCGGTCTGGTGGCGATCTGTCCCTGGATACGACGCCCCGTGAGCCATCTCCCGGCCGGCAGATAGACAGTGCTCCCCCACCGCGCTATCTCATTTCAGGGTTCTTGCATGTTGGGGTTTGTAATGGAAATTTCGTCCGGAACTGTTTGGCGGCTCGCCGAAGACTC
>NZ_JAFKIC010000243.1 GCF_017306585.1 Mesorhizobium sp.
GACGGCGCGCTTGCCTTCGAACAGGATTTTCGTCGCCAGCGCGTTGGTCTCGACGCGGACATTGGCGCGCTTCATCGCCGGGCGCAGGAAGGCACGCGCCGCCGACATGCGGCGGCCATTCTTCGTCGATATCTGGTAAGTGCCGACGCCTTCCTGGGCGGCGCCGTTGAAATCGCGGTTGAGCGGCAGGCCGGCCTGCTGGCCGGCGGCGAGATAACGCTTCGTCAGCGGGTGGACGGCATTGGTGGTGTCGGTGATGTGCAGCGGGCCGCCGGTGCCGCGCCATTTGTCGGCGCCGGCCTCATTGTCCTCGAGAGCCTTGAAGACAGGCAGCAGGTCGTCATAGCCCCAGCCGGGATTGCCGGCGTCGCGCCAGTCGTCGAAATCCTCGCGCGCGCCCCGGATCCACACCATGGCGTTGATCGAACTCGAGCCGCCCAGTAGCTTGCCGCGCGGCCAGTGATCGGCATTGCCGCCAAGGCCGGGGTCCGCTTCGGCCTTGTAGTTCCAGTTGACGGCGGGGTCGAAGAAGGTCTTGCCGTAGCCGAGCGGCATCTGCACGTAGAAGCGCCGGTCGGTGCCGCCGGCTTCCAGCACCAGCACCGAAAAACGGCCAGAGGCCGACAATCTTTCCGCGAGCACCGAGCCGGCCGAACCGGAGCCGACGATGATGAAGTCATAAGTCTGCATGATGGGTGCGGGCAGCTCCTCCAAAACCGGGCGCAGCCTAGACGTCAGGGGTTCGCCGCGTCGCCGGGCCTTCCGGCATCGGTTGTGAAAAAAGCGACTGGTATATCTGGTCGGCTTGCGTGGAATCCCGACAATCGCGCTTGAAAAGCACCGGCCGGGCGGCCTATGCGGTGATCTTGTTTTTCGGAATCATGCGCTGGCCAACTGCGGAAGGCAGGAAATCATATGCGTGTCCTGTCGGATGCTTTCATTCCCGAACTGCCCGGTTACTACAAAGGCAAGGTCCGTGAAAATTACGATCTGGCCGACAACAGGCGCGTCATCATCGCCACCGACCGCCTCAGCGCCTTCGACATCATCCTGACCTCGATCCCGTTCAAGGGCGAGATCCTGACCCAGACCGCGCGCTACTGGTTCGAGGAAACCGCCGATATCTGCCCCAACCATGTGCTCGAATATCCCGACCCGAATGTCGTGGTCGGCACAAGGCTGGACATCCTGCCTGTCGAGATCGTCGTGCGCGGCTACCTGGCGGGGACCACCAGCACCTCGATCCTCACGCGCTACAAGCGCGGCGAGCGGGAGATGTACGGCATGCGCCTGCCGGACGGAATGCGCGACAATGAGAAGCTGGCTGAAGCGATCATCACGCCAACGAGCAAGGCGGCGGACGGCGCCCATGACGAACCGCTATCGAAGGCCGAGATCATCGGGCAGGGGCTGCTCACGCAGGCGCAATGGGACACCGTCTCGGACTATGCCCTGAAGCTGTTCGCGCGCGGCCAGGCGCGCGCCGCCGAGCGCGGCCTGATCCTCGCCGACACGAAATATGAGTTCGGCACCGACGCGAACGGCACCATCATCCTGGCCGACGAGATCCATACGCCCGATAGCAGCCGCTACTGGATCGCGGCGAGCTACGAACAGGCGCTGGCCAACGGCACGCGGCCGGAGAGTTTTGACAAGGATTTCATCCGCTCATGGGTGGCCGCGCGCTGCGATCCCTACAAGGATCCGGTTCCGAGGATTCCCGACGAGATTGTCAAGCAGGCGTCGAACGTCTACGCCCAAGCCTATGAGGCGATCACCGGCAAGACATTCGTCCCCGACATGTCGGGCGCCACCGTGCTCGACCGCATCCGCTCGAACCTGGCGCGCTATTTCTAGTCGTCGAGCGCAATCCGCCGTGACGCAAAGCCGGTGTGCGCGCTTCAATGGCGCGTTGACGCTTCCGCGCGGTGACGCTACGGGATCGATATAGCCAGTCTCTGGGGATTTCTCGCATGGTGCACTACGCGGACGGACGGCCGATTGGAGACCTGACGCTGCGCACGCTGGCCATGCCTTCGGACGCCAATGCCGCCGGCGACATTTTCGGCGGCTGGGTGATGGCGCAGATGGACCTTGCCTGCGGCATCCGCGCCGCCGAGCGCGCCCGGGGCCGCGTGGTGACGGCGGCGGTGAAGGAGATGTCCTTCGCCAAGCCGATGAAGATCGGCGACACGCTGTGCATCTACACCCATGTCGAGCGCGTCGGCCGCACCTCGATGACGCTCAAGGTCGAGGCCTGGGCGCAGCGCTACCTCTCCGACCTGATGGAAAAGGTTACCCATGCCGATTTCGTCATGGTGGCGCTGGACGGCGAGGGCAAGCCGAAGGCCGTTCCCGCCGAAGGCTGACCCAAGTCGGTTGCGGCCCTCCAGGCGTTTGTAACCATCGCCCGCGCGGGCGATGTTTTTCGCGACATCCGATGGTTTCCTTGGCGCCTGCTCCTGGCGGCGGCGGAGGAGACAAAAATGCGTCAATACATGCTGACCGGCTGGCTGGTGGCAGCCCTGCTTGCCCTTGTGTGCCTGCTCGGCGTTACCGCCTATGCCGAGGTCAAGCAGGATCTGCCGCGCACCGCCTGCCTGCACGGCAACACAGGCGTCAAGAAGCAGGCCTTGACCTGCGAGACCTGCGGCGCGGCGTCCTGCGATGGTGTGACGCCAAGAGCCTAGACTTCTTGTTTTAACGCAAATCCCCAGGGGAAACGCTACGCGTTTCTCCCGGGAAAACCGCTGCGCACTTTTCCTGGAATTGCTTGAGAATCCCCCTCAGGCGTGCACGCCGTCGAACTTTTCGCGTGCCTCCCTGACTCGCTGGGTGTTCCTGCGCGCCCATTCGCCCAGCGCGCTCACCGGTATCAACAGTTCGTGACCGAGTTCGGTCAGTTCGTAGTCGACGCGCGGCGGGATGGTCGGGAACACCGTGCGGGTGACGAAGCCGTCGCGTTCAAGGCCGCGCAAGGTGGTCGTCAGCATCTTCTGCGAGATGCCGCCGACGGCGGCGCGCAATTCGTTGAAACGCAGGGGTCCGCCGCCAAGCTTGCCGACGACCAGCACTGTCCATTTGTCGCCGACGCGCTGCAGGATCTCCGAAATGGCGCGGCAGTCTTCGGTGTTATGCGGGTGCCTCAGTAACAAAACGGTGCCTCCTTGCGTCGGGAGTTGACAGTATCTCATATAGCGCCGGTATCTAAATGATACCAGCCTTGCAGGAATGGAGAGCCCCATGTCAAAGCCGAAAATCGCCATCATCGTCGGTTCGACGCGCGCCGCGCGCTTCGCCGACGTACCCACCCAATGGATCGCCAAGATCGCCAAATCGCATGCCGACATCGATGTCGAGGTCGTCGACCTCAGGGATTTCCCGCTGCCCTTCTTCGACGAGGTCGCGTCCTCGGCCTGGGTGCCGTCGACCAACGAGGTGGCGCAGCGCTGGCAGAAGAAGGTCGCCGAATACGACGGCTTCATCTTCACCGCCGCCGAATACAATCACGGCCCGACCGCCGTGCTGAAGAACGCCATCGACTACGCCGCCAACGAATGGAACAAGAAGCCGGCCGGCTTCGTGGGCTATGGCGGCGTCGGTGGCGCGCGCGCCGTGGAGCAGTTGCGCATGCATGCGGTCGAACTGCAGATGGCGCCGGTCAAGGCCGCCGTCCACATCGTCTGGGCCGACTTCCTTGCCGTGCGCCAGGGCGAGAAGAAGCTCGAGGAACTCGAGCATCTGAACCAGGCCGCGACCGCGCTGGTCAACGACGTCGCCTGGTGGGCCAAGGCGCTCAAATCAGCACGTCAGGCCGACGCTCTGGCCGAGGAAATCAAGGCCGCCTGATCGAAATTATCCTCCCAGGGATGCGAGGGCGGCGCTTGCGCCGCCCTTTCAGTTAGAGCGGCTCGAAACGGAAGCCGCCGCCGGACCTGACAACGCGGCCAATGCCGGGCGAGTCCAGATGAGCGCCGGCAATGAAATGATTGTCTTCCGCAGCAAGCGCCAGCAGCCGCAAGCGGCTCTCCCGCGCCTGGTCTTGATCGTCATCGAATTCCCACGTCACCTCAGGCCGGTCGAACTGAAGCGACGGGACGTGGACGGTGTCGCCCCAGATCAAAAGGCTTTCGCCGTCGCTCGAGACGCGAAAGCAGCTGTGACCCACTTCATGGCCATGAGCGCCGACGACGTCGACATGGGCGCCGAGCCGATCTCCCGCGTCGAACGGCTCCGCCATGGCGTGAAATCGTGCAAGCCGCGCTTCGGTGCGGAAAAGGCCAAGTTCCTGCCTGGGCACGAGCAGGCGCGCCAGGCGCGGAAAAGCGTCTCGACCGTCGGCCAGCACCAAGCCATGGATGTGATCGAGATGCGTGTGGGTGAAGCAGACGGCGCGGATGGTTCCGGCATCGATGCCGGCTTTGTCCATCGCTTGGGGAAGCCGGCCCATGGAGGGGTGCCAGGCATTGGAGGCGCCCGTATCGACCAGTGTGATCCCGTTTCCGTCGTCGATCGCGAAGGCATTGACGGAAAGCCTGAGTTGACCGCCAACCAGCGTGACCTCTTTCGGCAAGTCATCGCCAAATGGCCTGTCGCCTTCTTGCCGAAGCCGCCCAATCGGCATGTCGACATAGCCGTCGCGCAAGGCGGTGATGCGCAGGTCACCAAGAGCGTAGGTCCAATAAAGTTCGCCAGAAGCTATGCGGTGCATGTCTCGGTCCGTTCTGTTTACAGCCGATAGTCTGCATGAGCGGCAGGCTTCGGCAACCCGCCGGGCGAGTTCGATTTACGCTATCTGTGCGTGCCCGAGAACGAGAACAGGCACCGATAAAGCCATGAATTTCAACGCGGTCTTGCCTCTGCCATGGACAACGATCTGATTGACGTCTTGTCCCCGGCGCAACTGAAGGTTCGCCTCCCCAGCATGGCTGCTGGCGGCAGGACATCGCCGCACGGCCGGACGACTGGCGCGACAAACACAGGATATGGCGCTTGTTCCGAACAGGGAAGCGTGAGCTTGGGTCGCTTGAGAGACGGGAGGCAAGTGTTGGCTGCCTTATCGTACATATGGCGCGCCAGGGACTTGCGGCAAGACCCTGCCGTTGCCGTAGAACTCCGGGCCTGGGCCGAACAAGGCCGTCACAGGAGTTCACCAATGCGCATATTGCTGTCGACTTACGGATCGCGCGGGGATGTCGAGCCCATGGGCGGACTTGGCGCGCGATTGCAGGCGCTCGGAGTAGAGGTGGTGGTTTGCGCGCCACCGGACGAGGAATTCGCCGCGGTGCTCGATCGTGCCGGCTTGCCGCTGAAGCCTGCTTTCTCATCGGTGCGCCAATGGGTGACCAAAGCCTTGGCGGACCGGACGGTGGTCGACCTGCCCAGGCGCGCGGCAGAGATTGTCGCCGCGCAATTTGCCGCAATCAAAGAGGCCGCCAGGGGATGCCACCTGATCCTGGCCGCGGGTCTGTTTCCGTCCACGGCGGCCGCCCGGTCGGTCGCCGAACAGATGGGCATCCACTATGTCTACGCAACCTTCTGTCCGATCTGGCTTCCATCGGAGCATCATCGGCCGCACGCTTTTCCCGGCTACCCGCTGACACCCCATACTGCCGACAACCGGGTTCTATGGGATATGAACGTCCAGACAATGAATGCGATGTTCGGCATCGGCTTCAATGCACACCGCGCCTCGATTGGCTTGCCGGCCGTGGACAATGTCCGCGACCACGTCCTCACCACCAACCCATGGCTGATATCAGATCCAGTTCTAAGCCCCTGGCAGCCGACGGACCTGTGCGATGCCCTGCAGACCGGCGCATGCATCCTGCCGGATGACCGCCCGCTTCCCGGCGATTTGCTGTCCTTCCTCGATGCCGGTTCGGCACCTGTCTATGTCGGCTTCGGCAGCATGCCGATGCAGACTGCAAGGGAAGCTGCGATGGCTGCCATCGGGGCGATCCGTGCGCAAGGTCGCCGCGCCATCGTCCTGCGCGGCTGGGCGGACGTCGCCTTGATCGATGACCGCGACGATTGCTTTACCGTGGGCGACGTCAACCAGCAGGCGCTGTTTCCCCGTATGGCCGCTGTCGTACATCATGGCGGCGCTGGCACGACGACCACCGCCGCGCGGGCGGGCGCACCGCAAGTGGTGGTGCCGCAGATGGCGGACCAGCCCTACTGGGCCGGCCGTGTGGCCGAACTTGGCATCGGCATCGCCCATGACGGTCCGGTGCCAAGCTCAGGTTCGCTGTCCGCGGCGCTTGAGGTGGCGTTGGCGCAGGAGATAAGCGCCGATGCCGCCAAAGTGGCGCGCACGATCCGTACCGATGGCTCGGCTGTGGCCGCGAAGCTGTTGTTGAAGACGTTACGGGCGGAAGCTTGAGGAAAAACCAGCGCGGGCGAGCAGCAGCGCCCGCTCCCTGTCATTGCCGGTCAGTCGCGCGGCGTCACGGAACGCGGCGCTGGCCTCCGCCCGGCGTCCGAGCTTTTCCAGGAGATCGCCACGCACCGTGGGCAACAGATGCGAACCCCTAAGGCGTGGCTCGTCCTGCAACGCCTCTACGATGGCGAGGCCCTGTGCCGGGCCGAACGCCATGCCGACGGCAACCGCCCGGTTGATCTCGACGATCGGCGAGGGGGCGGCCAGGGCAAGCGCCTGGTAATAGGCCGATATCGCGATCCAGTCGGTGTCGGCCGACGTCACCGCGCGGGCGTGACAGGCCGCGATCATCGCCTGCAGCAGATAGGGGCCGGGCGTAAGTGTCAGGGTCATGGCGCGGTTCAGTCCGTCGAGGCCGCGCCGGATGAGCGACCAGTCCCACCGGCCGCGGTCCTGGTCGAGCAGCAGGACCGGATCGCCCGCCTTGCCGGTGCGGGCGGCGAAACGCGAGGCGCTGAACTCCATCAGCAATACCAGTCCCAGCACCTCGGGCTCACCGGGCATCAGCGCCGCCAGCGAGCGGCCGAGGCGCAAGGCCTCGCCGCAGAGATCGGGGCGCAGCCAGTCGGGCCCGGCCGTCGCCACATAACCCTCGTTGAAGATGAGATAGACCACCTCCAGCACGGCGGCGAGGCGTTCGCGCCGCTCGTCCGCGCGCGGTGTCTCGAAGGGGATCGCGGCGTCGCGAAGGGTGCGCTTGGCGCGCACGATGCGCTGGGCGGCGGTGGCCTCGGGCACCAGGAAGGCGCGGGCGATCTCCAGCGTCGACAGCCCGCCCATCAGCCGCAAGGCAAGGGCCGCGCGCTGCTCGGGGGGCAAGACGGGGTGGCAAGCCGTGAAGATCAGCCGCAGAAGGTCGTCGTCGATATCCTCGTCAAGCGCTGCCTCGATGTCGGGCATCTCGCGTTCCAGCTCGGAAAGGTCGATGGCGAGTTCGCGATGCTTGCCGTCGATCATCGTGGTGCGGCGCAGCCGGTCGAGCGCCCGGTTCCTGCCGACCTCGGTCAGCCAGGCGGCCGGATTGCGCGGGATGCCGTCGCGGGGCCAGCGCTCCAGCGCCTGCAGGAATGCGTCCTGCGCGATTTCCTCGGCGAGCCCGATATCCCTGACATAGCGGGCTAGCCTGGCGGTGAGCTTGCGCTGCTCGATCCGCCAGACTGCTTCGATGGTGGCCGCTTCGATGATGGTCGTAGCCGTCAACCGTTCAACTCGCCAAAGCCTTCCACAACCTTCTGGACGTCTTCGGGGAATTCGCCGATGTCAAAGACGCGGCGAACCTCGATCACGTCATTCTCTCCGGCGGGGCAGCGGCGAGCCCATTCGATGGCCTCCTCGCGCGAGCGCACGTCGATCACCCAGTAGCCGCCGAGCACTTCCTTGACCTCGGCGAACGGTCCGTCGGTGACGGCGGGCTTGCCGCCCTTGAAACTGATGCGCGCGCCCGATGACGGCGGATGCAGCCCGTCGAGAGCCAGCAGCACGCCGGCCTTCTTCAACTCCTCATTGTATTTCATCATCCCTTCCACAGCCTTGGCGTCAGGCATGACATCGGGCGCCGCGTCCGCATAGCTGGCGGGTATCATCAGCATCATGAACCGCATGGTCTTCTCCTTGATTGGGTTGGTTCGATCATAGGACGAACGGGCAATGCCTGGATCGACAAGGCTGCGAAAAAATTCCGATATCGATGATCCCGGAAAGCCGAAGCGTTGGACCGTCATATGGGCGGGGCCTGCCATCTGGCCGCCCCGTCGCGCGCTGATATATCCGGCTGCAAATCGTCACATGAGCATTTCCGTGAAGTCATCCAGCCTGGCCGGCGCAGCATCCCCCATGATCCCCGTGCTCATCTGCGCGCTTGCCATCTTCCTTCTGTCGGGCATGGACGCGGCGATGAAGGTGCTGGTCATTGCCGTCGGCGTCTACAACACGGTGCTGTGGCGCAGCATGCTGGCGACCGTGGTCGCCGGCGCGGGCTGGCTGGCAGGGGGCCGCTCGCTGCCTTCGCCTTCGGTGCTGAGGCTCCACGCGCTGCGCGCCGCCGTGGTCGGCATCGTGCTTCTGTCGTTCTTCTGGGGCCTGGCCAGGCTTCCGCTCGCCGAGGCGATCGGGCTGAGTTTCGTTGCGCCGCTGTTCGCGCTGCTGCTTGCCGCGCTGCTGCTTGGCGAGCGCATCCAGCGCCGGGCGATATGGGCGTCGCTTGCTGGCATCGCCGGTGTCGCGATCATCGTTGCCGGACAGTTCGGCCACGCAACCTATGCACGCGATGCGCTGCTCGGCACGGTCGCGGTTCTGGCTTCGACCGTGTTCTATGCCTACAATTTGATTCTCGCGCGGCAGCAGGCGATGGTGGCCAAGCCGATCGAGATCATGCTTTTCCAGAATCTGAGCATCGCGATCATGCTGGGTCTCGCAGCGCCATGGCTCGCCGTGGCGCTGCCGAGAGATCTGTGGCTTCCGCTGGCCGGTGTCACGGCGCTGTCGCTCGCCGGCCAGTTCCTGATGAGCTGGGCCTATGCGCGCGCCGAAGCGCAGTACCTGATCCCGACCGAATACTCGGCCTTCATCTGGGCGATCGCGCTCGGCTTTCTTTTCTTCGACGAGGCGGTAACCTGGACCACGCTCGCCGGAGCGGGCCTCATCGTGGCCAGCTGCCTGATCGCCGCGCGTTCGAACCCCAGGCTTGCCGAGCCCATCGAAGCGGCCGTTTGATCCAAAGCCGGCGCTCAGACCTTTGCGTCCCGCTATTAGCCCAAACGCCTGATCCGCTTGTTAGCGCACCGCCTCGCGAAGGGTGCCGGGCAGGCGGGTGGCGATCAGTTTGTCGATGCGGCGACCTCGAAGCACTAGCCTCCGGCGATCTCTCATTGCTGGCGTCGAAACGCACTGTCGATTTGCTCTAAGATCAATTATGCTGGGTGCAACCAAGGAATATATATGAAACGAAAATAGAGATCTTTGCTGTGACTTTCCAAATATTAAGCTTGAGTGGGGGTGGGTTTCTGGGCCTTTATACGGCCTCTGTTCTTGCTGCCATCGAAGCGCAGACCGGTCGCCCACTGGTAGACGCCTTTGATCTCGTAGCGGGTACGTCGGTGGGCGGGATAATTGGGCTCGGCATCTCTGCCGGTTGCAGCGCCGCCGACATAAAGCAAGCGTTTCTCGATGAGGGTGACAGAATCTTCTCCGCTAGTCGACCTCCCACAAGTTTCTTGAGGTCTGCAGCGAAGATTGTCACGGGACTGCCAAGGGCACGATACGATCCGGCTCCCCTACGGGATGTTATCGTACGGATAGTAGGTGCAGAAACTCTTATGTCTGATCTACGACGTCCTACTCTTATTACGTCTGTTAATCTGACGAAGGGTGGGCCAAAGGTATTTAAAACCGGCCATCACGCTCGATTTGTCACCGATTGGAGGTTGAAGGTGGTCGATGTTGCGCTAGCAACATCGGCAGCGCCAACATATTTTCCCATCCACCAAATCGGAAGCGAGCTTTTTGCCGATGGCGGGATGTTCGCGAATTCGCCGGATCTTATCGCGCTTCACGAGGCTGAGGTGTTTCTTGGCGGCAAGCGAGAGGAAATCCGAGTTCTCAGTATCGGAACAACAACTACTGCATTTGCCTTTTCGTCATCGGCCGGACTACGGCTCGGTTCTTGGGGTTGGATGAAGAACGAACGATTGCCAAAGATAATGATTGGATCGCAGCAGGCGCTTAGTCACGACATGATGGCGCATATTATTGGGGATCGGTACGTTCGTATCGATCGAACTCAAGCTCCAGATCAACAGGCGGAGCTTGCGCTTGATTGCGCTAGCCCAGTTGCCAAAAGGGATCTCCAATCGGCAGCTGCCAGCTCGGTAGCCGAGATTTCTTCAAACGCCATGCTGAACAAAATACTGTCCCACGAAGCACCGGCGTTTCAATTCGTCAACGCTTCGCTCGGAGCCAAAATAGATTAAGTTAATTCAATCGACGGAGTTAACAACAACTCTGTTGCGACCGGCTGCTTTGGCCTGATAAAGCGCATCATCAGCCCGTTTCATCAGAGTCCGGGTTGAATCAAGACTGCTGTTTAGAGTAGACACTCCGACGCTAACTGTCATGGGAACCGTTTCTGAACCTTCACCAACCAAGAAAGGAGGAGAGTCTATGGCTATTCTGATCCGTTCGGCAATCTTCGCGGCGGTTTTTTGGTCAGTATTCGGCATGATCACGACAAATTCATCTCCACCGTAGAGGCACGGGAGATCGACGCCGCGCACTACATTACGCAGTCGTCGCCCACATTCTCGAAGGATGTCACTGCCTGCGCCATGGCCATAGGCATCATTGACGTTTCTGAGTCGATCAAGGTCGATGAATATTACAGAAAGAGGCCTGTCCTCTGAAATGGCGCGATCTAACATTACCTTTAGGTAGCTATCTAGGTAGCGACGATTGTGCAGCCCAGTAAGGCTGTCGACCATACTCAATTCCATAGTATGGGTAACATTGGCGCGAAGCTGATCGTTGTAACGTTTCCGCCGGACCTGCGTGCGTAGACGCGCGGTCAATTCTTGCTCGTCAACTGGTCGGATTACGTAGTCATTGATACCAAGCTCTAACCCCCGAATAATAAGGCTCTCCTCACCTTCCTCCGCGACCAAGATGATCGGTAAAAACCGCGTAGCGTCGAGCGAGCGAAGTTGCGAGCAAAGCCTAAGT
The DNA here is from genome assembly GCF_017306585.1 of Mesorhizobium sp. GTDB lineage: Bacteria > Pseudomonadota > Alphaproteobacteria > Rhizobiales > Rhizobiaceae > Mesorhizobium. Next base: position 11,156 of record NZ_JAFKIC010000243.1, read on the forward strand.
GGATCGAAGTATTTGAAATCAGTCGATATAACTACACAATCGTACGATACTTCAACCGCCTGACGGAAGCCTATCTCGGGATCGGCCAGGACATCGACCTCAGCATAGCGGCTCATAAGGGTACGCAGACGCTGTGATGACGATATGTGCTCATCTACAAGGAGGACTCGAGGCACAACGTCAAGTTCTAGAGGAAGGCTCTGAAGCTTCTCAATGCCGAGAGTTTCACTAGTGGAGGCGCGAAGTCTGAGTTCGTCGGTGAGAGTCTTCAGCCGCACTAAGTTCTTCACTCGTGTCATTAACTGGAGGTCATTGACAGGTTTTGTGAGGAATTCGTCGGCTCCGGCCTTTAGTCCGCGCACGCGATCGGCAACCTGGTCGAGAGCGGTGATCATAACGACCGGAATGTGCGAGGTGGCAGAATCGTTCTTTATCTGTCGGCAGGCCTCAAAGCCGTCCATCTCAGGCATCATCGCGTCGAGTAGCACAACGTCGATCTTACCCCTCTTGCAAGTCTTGATCGCTTCCGCTCCGTTGGTCGCGGTCAGCACTTCAAAATATTCTGCCCGAAGCCGTACTTCGAGCAACCTCACATTAGCGGGAATGTCGTCGACGACGAGAATACGGGCAACCATGGTGGAGCACTTCTTGGAAGACGTTGCGTCACTTATGCGTCATGGGACAAGAGGCTGATTTAGCCAGCCAAAGCCGCCTTTGTCTATGATTTCGAAGACTCCGTGCTTATGCTCAAGATGATACGATGCGATCACCCGAGTCCGGCACCACCTATGTTCGCCGCAGTACATTGTCCGCGAGCCACTATCCCTTCTTGTTGCGATGTATGGGCCGTGAGCCGCTTCATTTGAATGACGCGCATAGACACCAAAACCCGGTCCATTGTCGAGCCGACGTTCTGGCAAGGCTGATACGTCGCCTCGATCGTCACCGCGCCGCCTCGCGGTGGATTCCTGGCAGGCGGGTGGCGATCAGCTTGTCGATGCGGCGGCCATCGAGGTCGACCACCTCGAAGCGCCAGCCCTGTGCGTCGACGCATTCGCCGGTCGCCGGCAGGTGGTGCATGTGCGACAGGACATAGCCGGCGACGGTCTCGTAGTCGCGGTTCTCCGGCAGGTCGATGCCCAGCGTCTCGGCCATCTCGTCGGCCTGCATGTAGCCGGCGAGCAGCCAGGAGCCGTCCTCGCGCTGGACGGCGTTCTCCTCCTCGCCGGCCTCGAGGTCGGAGCGGAAGACGCCGGTGATGGCTTCCAGAATGTCGGCCGGTGTGACGACGCCTTCGAAATGGCCGTATTCGTCGTGCACCAGCGCCATCGGCACGTCGCTCTCCTTCAGCTTCTGCAGCACGTCGAGCGCATCGGCCTGGTCGTGCACGATGGGAGCGTTGCGCACATATTTGCGCGGGTCGAGCACGCGGCCGCCAAGCAATGCCGCCAGCACGTCGCGCGTCTGGATGACGCCGACCATGGCGTCGACGCCGCCATCGCCGGCGGGCAGGCGCGAATGCTGGGTCTCCATCAGAAGCTTGCGGATCGTGGCTTCGTCGGACTGCAGGTTGATCCAGTCGACATCGGTGCGCGGCGACATGACGGCGCGCACGGCGCGGTCGCCAAGGCGCATGACGCCGGCGATCATGCGCCGCTCGTCGGATTCGATGGTGCCGTGATGCTCGGCCTCGGCGACCAGCATCTTGATCTCCTCGTCGGTGACCTTCTCCTCGGCTTCGCCCCGCTGGCCGAGCAGCCAGAGCACCGCCCGGCCCGATATGTCGAGCAGGAAGACCAGCGGCGCAGATATGGTGGCGAGAATGGTCATGGCGGGAGCCGCGCGGGCGGCAACCCGCTCGGGATCGCGCAGCGCTATCTGCTTGGGAACCAGTTCGCCGATGATGAGCGAGAAATAGGTGATGACGGCAACGACGATGCCGACGCCGAGCGGGTCGGCGATGCTCTCGCGGATGCCGGTGGAAGCCAGGAACACGGCAAGCCGGTCACCCAGCGTGGCGCCGGAGAAGGCGCCGGAAAGCACGCCCACCAGGGTGATGCCGATCTGCACAGAGGACAGGAACTTGCCGGGATTGGAGCCGAGCGCCAGGGCGCGGCCGGCGCCGCTGACATTGCGGTCGATCATTGCCTTGAGCCGGGCCGGCCGCGAAGAAACGATGGCGAGTTCGGACATTGCCAGAAGGCCGTTCACGCAGATGAGGACGACCACGATAGCGATTTCGACGTATAGCATGGGGGCTCAATAGCATTGCGGCGGGCCGCTCGAAAATAGTCCCGCATGATTTTTGAAAGATGACAGTGTTGGGGCTCAGACGATATCGCAGGACAACACCGAAAGACGCGGCGCTTTTCAATCCATTCGGGACGACCGGCTTCGGGCCCTGAATTTCAGGGCAGCTGTTTCAAAACCCCGATAATGGCCTTGCCGTCGGTGAAATAGGGGTCGCCGCCGCCATTGCGGCCGGTCTTTGTGGCGCCAATACCCGCGAAGTCGCTGGTCGAGACCATCTGGCCGGCGCCGTTGAGGCTCTGGATGACGAAATTGCGCTCGGCATCGATGTCGGGACCGATGTGATGGGTGATGGCGCCGGTCTCGTGGCTCAGCCCCACGCCACGGTCGAAACTCGCGGAGCCCAGCCATAGCGGCCGGCCGTCGTCACCCGTCGCGCCGGTCTGCCAGAACCGGACATGATGGCGCCGGTCGGCGCTGATGCCGGCCGGCAATTCGAAGGCAAGGTTCTGGCCGCGGCCGTCGAACAGCAGCCGGCTGATCGGCGCGTCCGGATAGGGGCGGGAGAACAGGACGCTTTCGCCGATGTCGATCGCGGTCCTCAGCGTGACCGCGTCGGCGGTGTCCCAGCCGGCAAGCGCGAAGGCATGGACGACCTCCCTCTCGGTGCCGACAAGGCCGATATTGATCGGGTCGCCGGGAATGCCTTGCGGCGTATGCGTCACCATCTCGAAGCGCTGGTTGCGAAAGCCGCGATCGCGAAATGTCCAGAATTCAGGCGCGGCGACATAGGCCAGCGCGAGATAGCCGGCCAGCAGGGCAAAGACCCAGGTCGCAACGCGTCGCCGAATGCTTCGCTGGCTCATCTGTGGTCACCCCCGAACGTTCCGGCGCACTCTATGCGGTGTGCCGCGCGCCGTGCAAAGGGTGCCCGGCAACTCCGGGTAGAAAGCACGTCACACTTTTCCGTGCGCTGGAGCCATTTCGAATTGCCTCAGCGGCAGGCGCGATAGCCGTTCTTGCGGTTCTTGATGTCGAAATGGAAATGGTTGCGGTGGTCATAGTTGTAACCAGGCCCGAGCACCGTGGTGAAATATTGGCAGCCGTCGGCGCGCACATTGTTGAGGAAGCCGCGCGTGCGGAAGGCGAACAGGCCAGGCTTGCGCACGTCGATGTCGTCGCCATTGTTGAGCTCGATGCTCATGACGTCGAGCGCGTTGCCCTTGCCGTGTTCGGACAGCACGCCTTCGCCGGCGATGTTGCGGCAGGAGTAGCTGGAACCCTGGTGGATCGTCTTGACGCCGGAGAAGTAGCGCCAGCGGGCGGAGGGAACGAGCTCGTTCTTCGTCCAGGCGGCGAAGGTGGCGGCCATATTGCAAGTCAGCGTGGCGGCCGGCTTCATCTCGACGCTGCCGATGGCCGAAACCTTGACGGGAAAGTCGATGCCGCACTGGCCCTCGTGGATCGGCTGGATGTCGGTGTAGACGACGCCGAGGCGCTTCAACTGATTGCGGCAGTCGATCTCGTCGGCCGGCATTTGCTCCGGCTGCGACAGCGGCTCGTCCATACGCGGATAAGCGGCCTGGGTCATGTATGGGTTGGACGGGACAAGCCTCTGCATGCCCTGATATTTCGGCACCGACGAGGTCTGCGCGCCGACATCGACAGCCGGCTGCAGCGACAGCACGCTGCCGGTGTTGCAGGCCGAAACCGTTGCAAGCACAAGGCCCGCGCCAAGCAGTGTAGCGGGTTTCAGTCGGCGCGCGGTGGCGAGGAACACTGCGCGAAATCTGCCGGCCATGGGCGGAGTCCTGATTGTGGATATCAGGCATTTTAACGATCAAGGGTAAAGGAAAACTCAGCGCCCGCATTCATGCCTGCGGCTGAATTGAGGCGGCCCGGATGACCTCCTACTGGCAGAAGGTGCCGCCGTGCCGGCGCGGTTCTAGGTCGAGGTGGAAGTGGAATGTATGGTCGGCGTCGGCGCCCGGGCCAAGCACGGTCTTGAACGGCCCGCAGGCGGCCTTGCGCACGGCGTTCAGGAATTTCGCCTCCTTTTCCGGTGGCGTCGGGCCGACCTTGATCTCGGTGCCGTCCGACAGCTTGAAGCTGGCGATGTCGAGCGCGTTGCCGAAGGCATGCTCCGACAGCTTGCGCGTGCCATGGCGCGGCCGGCAGACGAAGGCGGATGCCTGGTCGATCGATTTCAGGTCCGCGCCGAAATCGGCCTTCGCCATGGGCTGGACGACATCGGCGGCGAAACGCGCCGCCGCCTCCGCCATCGGGCAATTGAGTTCGGTGCCCGGCGCGATCGCGATCGACTTGCCGAGACTTTTGAGAACGATGGGGTAGGGGATGGAGCAGCCGATCTCGGGATCGCTTTCGGCCTTGTGTTCCTCGAATTCGACGCCAAGCGCCTTCAGGCGTTCACGACAGGCGACTTCTTCCTCGGGCATCTTGTCGGCGGGACGGTCGGCCGAACGCGGGTCGGGAAGCATTTTCTCGGCCGCGCCGGCATCGGCCGGCTTCTCCGGCGGCTTTGGCGCCGTGGGGGGCGTCTGGGCTTCAGGTTCGGCGCCACCCGGCTCCGCGGTGCCGGGCTCCGTATTGGCGGGCTCGGGAGTGTCTGGCTTTGACGTGTCGGGCTTGGGCGTCGGGGTGGGCGCGACTTCGGGCGGTTCGGGCTCGTTCTCGACGGCGGATTCCCCGGCCGAAGGTTCGGGACGAGCCTGCCTTTGCGGACGGGATTTTTCCTCGTTGAGCCTGTCGGATGCGTCGGCTGGCGCGCGATCGCGCTTGTCCTGCTCGAGATTGCGCCCTGTCTCGGCATCGGCCTCATCGGGGGCTGCCTTTGGGCGGGGCTCCGGTACCGGGACGACCGCCGGCGCAACGGTCTCGTCCTGCTTCTCCGGTTCCACGGGCTGTGGAGCTTGCGTTTGCAGGGGTTGCGCGGCTTCCGGTTTCACGGGCTGCGGAGCCACATGCTTCCTGCCGCGCGGTTTCACGCGGTGCTTGTATCGGGGGCTCGCCGACTGATCCGCCCGCTGGGTCAGCGGCTGTTCCATGCGAGGTGTAAGCGGCTGGTGATATTTGTGGCGATGCCTGGCATCGGCCGGCGTGACCAGCAGGGCCGTTGCCGCCAAAGGCAGCGCCAGGGCGCACAATCGGGAGAATCTCAGCGTTGCCATCGCTTTCAAACGATGTCGCATGCGCAGGGTTGCCTGGCATGCGGCCGGGCACGATCACAATAGGTAACCGCGCCGTTACGCGCCGATGGCTTCGAGGCCCTCTTCCAGCAAGTCGGCAAGCAGCGGCATGCCGAGCAGGTATTTGGCCGTGCGCTTGTTCGCGCGTTCACGCGCCGCCGTTACGGCGTCGGCCCATTCCGAGGCGTCGTAGTCGCCGCGTCCGACCCAGGCCAGCGCGATCAGTTCGGCCGCCTCGTCGACATTGAGGTCGTTGATCAGCTCGCGCAGTTCCCCCCCCGGTGAGGTTCTCCGAGCTTTCCTCGGCCAGGCCGTCATGGTGGTGATTGTCGTGCGTGTCCCCGTCGAACTCGATCTCGTGTTCGGCGCCATCGGCATAGTCCTCGTTCACCGCCGCGCTCAGCGCCTTGGCCTTGAGGATGAACAGTCGCACGGTGTCGGGACCGATCGTAAGGTCCCAGTCTTTTTCAAGTCGTCGCTGCACGGCCGTCTCCGTCAGTCGTTGGCCGGATGATAGCGGATTTCAGGCATGCGTCACCTGATGTTCTCGATCTCTGCTTTTTCCGGGATGAAACCCCGGCCATTCGGCGTTAGTCTTGCATTCTCACCCCTCAAGGAGGCTTCCATGCATAAAAGAGTGCTGATCCAGGCGGCGAGCGCGCTTCTCGCCCTGCAGTTCATGGCCGTTCCGGTGCTCGCTGCGGGCGGCACAGATTCAGGAACCGACCAGACCGTCACGAAGTGCAAGAAGGGCGAAGTCTGGGACAAGAAGAAGAAAAAATGCGTCGCGCCGCAGGAAGGCATGCTGGACGACGACAGCATCTATGATGCCGGCCATGCGCTGGCGATGGCCGGACGCTATGACGAGGCGATCTCGGTGCTGACCCTGGCAGCCAACAAGCAGGATCCGCGCATCCTCAACTATCTCGGCTATTCGCACCGCCATTCCGGCCGCGTCGCCGTGGGCCTCGGCTATTACGAGGAAGCGCTGCGCATCGACCCGAACTATACGCTGGTGCGGGAATATCTGGGCGAAGCGCATCTCCAGATCGGCGATCTGGCCGGCGCCCAGCAGCAATTGTCGGAAATCGAGAAGCGCACCGGCAAGGGATCGCGTGAATACGGCATGCTGGCCGAGCAGATCGAGCATTTCATGAGGAGCTGACAGGCTCTCCGGGCTTTCCTCAAGCGGCCGCGATCGATCGCGGCCGCTTTTTTCTCGTCACCGACTCTTTAGCCGCCTGAACCGGCGAAAGCGGTGATGATTTTAACAAAACCGATTTTTGGGCGTGAAAAACCCTGAAAGATTGCTATATCTTGGGAAATTGCGGTGAAACGGTTCCGTTAGCCCGAGGCTGCCGGACCGTTTTCTTTTTGTACCCAACGACAAGGCTTTCCCCGAAACGCGGGGGTGGCGGCAGGAAAGGTCAGGCATCATGAACAAGGTCCCGATGACAGGCGACGGGTTCGCGTCATTGAAGGAAGAACTGCGCTGGCGCCAGCAGGAAGAGCGGCCGCGCATCATCGAGG